>NZ_JBISWL010000054.1:0-1764 GCF_044462265.1 Kocuria rhizosphaerae | reverse complement strand
GCGCCGTCCGCCACCGGACGGTCAGGCGGTGAACCCCCACAGCAGCATGGCGCCGCCGTAGATGACGCCCAGGAACACCGAGATGTACAGCAGGTAGATCATGGCGTCCCGCAGCTTGATGCCCGAGATCGCCAGGGCGGGGAGGATCCAGAGGGGCTGGATCGCGTTGGTCCACTGGTCGCCCATCGCCACGCCCATGCTCGTGGCCGCGATGTCCGCGCCCATCTGCTGGGCCGCCTCCACCATGACCGGCCCCTGGATGGCCCACTGGGCTCCGGTCGAGGGGGCGAGGATGTTGATGACGCCGCCGGAGATGAAGCTGAAGAACGGCAGGGTCTCGGCGCTCGAGGTGGCCACGAAGACCCCGGCGAAGGTGATCATCAGCCCGGAGCCGGCCAGGATGCCCATGATGCCCATGATGCCGGCGTACATGGGGTACTGCACCAGGACGGCGCTGATCATGGGGGTGCTCTCGCGCAGGGACTTCAGGAACAGGACCGGGCGTCCGTAGAGCAGCAGGCAGAGGAAGAGGAAGAGCGCGTTGATGCTGTCGAAGTTGATGGCCCCGCCGTCGGCCACGTAGACGACCGAGTAGGTCAGGCCGATCAGGCCCATGACCCAGCCCGGCGCACGGCTGTGGCTGAGCCGGTCCGAGAACCACTCTGGGCGCGGACCGGCGTCCGCGGCGCCCGCCGGGGCGGGCAGGGTCGCAGGGTCGGCCTCGGTCACGAGCTCCGGCGTCCGGGGGTGGAGCAGCGCCACGAAGAGCGGCAGCGCGATCGCCACCAGGATCGAGGTGCCCAGCATCACGGGGTGGAAGACGGTCGCCGAGAGCGGGGCCACGCCCATGAGCGGCTCCAGGGGGTGACCCGGGGTGGCGATGGAGAGCGGGACGGTACCGGAGACGCCGATGCCGTAGATGCAGAAGCCCGCGTAGCCGCCGGCGACGGCCAGCGGGAAGTGCATCCCCCGGACGTGGCAGGCCAGGCGCTGGGCGATGATCGTGCCGAGCACCATGCCCAGCCCGGCGTTGAACCACGCGCCGAGGAGGCCGATGAAGCACGCCAGCGCGACCGCCACCCTCGGATCGGTGACCCTGCTGGACATGCCGTCCAGCAGGCGCTGCACGACCGGGGTGTTCGCCAGCATGTAGCCGGTGAGCAGGAGCACCGTCACCTGCATGGAGAAGGACAGCAGCGTCCAGAGGCCCTCGCCCCACAGACGGACGGTCTCGATCGGACCGGTGCCCTCGATCAGCATCGCCATCGCGAAGACGACGACGGTCAGGCCGATGGCGATGACGAACGGATCGGGCAGGTAGCGCTGGACGGCGTTGCTCACCCGCTGGGTGACCACCGTGCTCACGCTCGGCGGAGCGGTGTCGAGGACCTTCATGGAGACCCTTCCTGTAGGGCGTGGGCGCCCGGGTGCGAGACCCCGGGCGCCGTGCACGAGCTGACATGGCCGTTCCGGGAACTGGAGGGCCGGTGATGCCCATCACGCTAGGCTGTGGTCCGCGTCACAGGATGTTCCGTTGTGGAACACTCCACGTCAGCCGGCCGCCCGGATCCCCCGACACCCGTTCGGGTGCCCTTGCCGGCAGCCGTCGCCCGGCAGGCCGGCGGGGGACGCCCGTCTCCGATGCAGCGGGCCGCAAGTCACCCTGGCAGGTCAGCCGGGGAGGCGGTTGCCGGTGGCGGCGTCGAAGAGGTGGACGTGGTCGAGGTTCGGGGTCACCCAGATCGTGGATCCGCCCCTGGGTGG
>NZ_JBISWL010000053.1:0-269 GCF_044462265.1 Kocuria rhizosphaerae | reverse complement strand
CTTCGTCGTGGGCGCTCACACGTCCCCATGGTCCCCGTCCGGGCCCCGGCCCTGCCCGGTCCCGCCCGCGGACCCATGGGACTCCCACTCCCACTCGGAGGCCTCGAGCTCGAAGGGCACCGAGACGTCCAGCTCGTCGTCGGGCACGCGGTTGACCACGAACGGGTCCTGCTCGGCCGGGGGCTGCGCGTCCTGGTCCACGGGTGGGGTCCTCCCTGGGGCCGGCGGCCGCGCCGCGGCCGGGAACGGGGTCCGGAACGACGGAACCG
>NZ_JBISWL010000052.1:0-24161 GCF_044462265.1 Kocuria rhizosphaerae | reverse complement strand
CCGGCGGCGGTTCCGCGTGCGGCGCGCGGGCGGGGAGCCCGTGCGCACTGTGTCAGGAGATGACGGTGATGTTCGCGGCCTGGGGGCCCTTGGGGCCGTCCTGGGTCTCGAACTCGACGCGGTCGTTCTCGTTCAGCGAGCGGAAGCCGCCGGAGTTGATCGCGGAGAAGTGGGCGAAGACGTCCTTGGAGCCGTCCTCGGGGGTGATGAAGCCGAAGCCCTTGTCAGCGTTGAACCACTTGACGATACCGGTAGTCATGGGAGACCTGATCCTTCATGAGATGAACGTTTCCCGACGTTCGAGAAACACGACAGTTGTGATGCTTGGAAAACGTCTTCTCAGAAAAAACTGCTGCACCCGAGCGGGCCGAACTGCTTGAAATCCAAAAACGACAACCTCAACAACTCCGCCCCACTGTACACGAGTTCCGCGGGCGCACCTACCCCGCCCCGCCGCGGGCGGGGCAGGTGCGCCCGGTGCGGATCAGCTCATGAGCCGGTCCACCAGCGCCTGGGCGAAGCCGGGTGAGACGTCCCCGTAGTTCAGGGAGAAGTCCTCGTCCACCTTGGCCGGGAGCATGCCCGAGCACAGCACGGCGGCGCGGGCGTACAGGCCCGCGAGCTCCGCCCCGATCGGCACGGACAGCAGCTCGAGCTCCGGGTCGTAGGAGACGATGGGCACGCCGGCCTGCCGGGCCGCGAAGTGCTTGCCGATCCCGGAGGCCACGAACCGGGCGTGCCCGGAGGCGACGTCCTCGGGGGTGCGGAACGCGTACCGGGTCCGGTGGTGGTGGTTGACCCGGTAGAGCCCCGGCCGGTCCCGGTCCTCGGTGGCCTCCCACGTCGCGTCCTCCGGCACGAAGCGCTCGGCCACCCCGTTGTACTGCATCTCCGAGCGGCGCAGGTGCCGCTCCACCTCGGAGAGCGGCGGCAGGGTCTCGAGCATCGCGGGCCCGGCGTCGGGCACGACGGTGCACAGGCCGGGAGGCAGGGCGGCCCCCAGCGCCTCGAGGTCCACGTCCTGAAGGAGCGTGGTCGCGTGGTCCTCCGGGGAGAGCACCACCACGGAGGCGTCCTGCGCGGCGGCGGCCTCGGCGACCACGGCCTCCTGCTCGGGGGTCCACCCGCCGGTCAGGAGCACGGAGCCGTCGACCAGCCCGGTCAGCGACGGGCCGCAGACCTGCCAGCGGCGCACGGTCCAGTGCTCGTCGCGGAGCACCTCGAGGAAGCCGAGGGCCTGCAGATGGCCCACGAACCACTCCTCGAAGCGCTCGGAGTCCTCCAGCTGCCGGGCCACGATGGACAGGCTCGAACGCTTGCCCCCGCCCAGGAACGTCAGCGCGTCGCGGAACGGGGCCCAGGACGCGGGGTACTCCCCCTCGTCCGCGCCGATGAAGCGCAGGGCCTCCACGGAGCCGGTGGGGGTGACCGCCGAGGGCTTGGTCAACCGGCCGGGGTAGCGCTTCTGCAGTCCGCACTGGGCGCACTGCCCGAAGATCCACGGTGCCCGGGCCTTGGGCTCCATCGCGGGGAGCAGGATCCGGTGCCGGCCGGTGTCCAGGCAGGAGGGGCCCTCCGGCTCGGGCAGCACGTTGGTGCGCTCGAGCAGCAGCTGCCCCTCGGAGGAGTGCCAGCCGGGGGTCTCCGGGACCACGTGCTCCCCGGCGACCTCCCGCGGGGGCAGGTTGTCGAAGGCCCCCTGCACGTACTGGGCCGGCAGCTCGCCGACCGTCGCCGCGGTCACCGGCCACAGCGGCTCGTCCTCGGCGTGGACCAGCTCCCCCTCGTAGCCGAGCGAGCGCTGGGTGAGGTAGAAGGAGGAGTCCCGGAGCTTGAACTCGCGGCGCTGCTTGACGGTGCGTCCGGCCTTGAGCACGAGCGTGTAGTCGTTGGGCTTGAGCGTCCCGTCGGGCCGGGCGATCCGGGTGCCCTCGAGGGAGATCTGGAACGGGGGGACCCGGGACTCGACGAGCTTCGCCCGCTCGAGCCGGAACGAGTGCGGATTGCGCCACTCGCACTCCACACTCAGGGGCGTGTCCGAGTCCGCGGTGACGGTCACCTGCGGGGGCCGCAGCGCGGACCACCGCGCCACGTGCCCCGGGATGCGCAGGCCCCCGGAGAGGGTGACGGCCGGGACCAGGCGGGGCACGAGCCCGGAGAAGTTGTCGTTGGCCGTCAGCTCGGGGTTGCCCGCCCGCAGCACCTGGACGTCGTCGAACATCACCCAGCCCTCGGCGAGGCCGTGGGTCCCCGCCTCGACGAAGCGGTAGTCCGGGGACGCGGAGTCGTCGAGGATCCGCTTGATCTGGGCGATCCACTCCGGCTCGTCCCGGACCATGATCCGGCAGGGCCAGGCCGCGGGGATGTGGTCCACGGAGACGAACGAGTCCGAGAACCCGTCCTTGGCGAAGACGACGACGGGGCGCGGGTTGCGCTCGAAGCGCACGTCGCCCGCGCTCAGCCGCAGCGCACCGCTCAGCAGCGTCCCGGGGTCCATCCGCGCCGTGTAGGCCGAGACCCCGAGGTAGGCGTCCCCGATGAAGGAGAGGAACACCGTGCGCGGACCGGCCGTCGTCTCGAGCTCGACCTCCCGCCCGGTCAGGAAGCGCTTGGGCAGGACGAAGCCGAGCTCGAACACGGGGTTGCCCACGTAGTCCGTGCTGTCCACGAGGGACAGGGAGCAGGGCTTGACGGCGCTGCGGCCGGGCCCCCGGCCCTGGGCGCGCACCTCGGCCCGGGCCTGCTCGCGGGACTGCTCCCACACCGAGAGCTCCGCCAGGGCGATCTCGAGCGCGGGCTCCCGGGTGAGGGGGTTCGCCCAGACCTGTTTCATGGCCTTGGAGGCCTTGGTGTCGGCGAGGTCGAGCCAGAAGTCGACGTAGACGCCGAGCTCGGCGGCGGAGAGCCCCTGGGCGGTGGTCATGCCCAGGTCCTCGAACATCCGGTGCAGCTGGCGCCGTTCGGCCTCCCCGAACAGCGTCTGGGACAGCGCGAGGCCCACGGGCCGCTGGGCCACGGCGTAGGCCGTGGGCAGCCCGATCTCGCCGTCGCGCAGCTCGAGCCAGTAGCGCAGGGCGTCCCAGTACGCCTCGGTGTCCTTCTTGAACGAGGACTCCAGTGCCTTCGCGTTGTCCGGGCCGGCCTGCAGGAGCACGGCCAGGGGCAGGTAGAAGGCCGAGACGGACTTGTTGCCCGTCCGCGCGGCGAGCGTGGACATGTGCCGCCCCGCGAGGGCGAAGAGAGCCAGGAGGGCGACGACGGGCGGCGGGGGGATCTCGGCGATCGAGTCCAGGCTGCGGCGGGTCGCCCGGTACCACTGGGCCGTGAGCCGGTTGAAGGTCTCGAACACGGAGCGCCGCGCCTCCCCGGTGACCAGCAGCGGCGTCACGGAGTCGGCGATCGCCCGCAGGGTCGAGGGCCCGTCCAGGCCGTGCTCCTCCCCGATGGCCGCGAGCGTGCGGTCGTCGAGGTCGAGGTGGACGAGCTCCCCCGCCCGGTCGGTCCCGTAGAAGGCTGCGGCGACGGCGTCGTTCCAGCGGAGATGGGCGACCTCCTCGGCGCTGTCGGCAATGTCGTGGTCTCCGAGGTGGAGCCCAGCGGCGTCGGGCACGAGTCCTCCGTCCGCGGCCGCACTCGGGGCCGCTGTCGTCGTTCGAGGGGTCCCGTCGATTATAGGGAGGCCGGAGCCGGCCGCCGCACGCTCGGCGGGGACCCGCACGTCCGGATACGGTGGAGGGATGCACTCCCCTCCCGGCCCTCTCGTGGACTCCCGGCGGCTCGTGGCCGTCTCCGGGCCCGCGGTCCTCCGGCGTGGCCAGGAGTACTTCCGCTCCGGCCGCGTGCGCTCCGTGCAGTGGTCCCCGGGCGCCGACGGCGCCGGCACGCTCTCCGCCGAGGTGCACGGCGCCGGCGGCGTGTACTCCACGACCGTGCGCGTCGGGGCCGACGGGACGCCCGGGCCGGCGTGGTGCACGTGCCCCGCAGGGGGTTTCTGCAAGCACGCCGTGGCCACGGTGCTGCGCCACAACTTCGAGACGGCGGTCCGGGCGCACCGTCCGGCGGACGGTGCGGCCCCCGGGGACGCCGGTGGGCGGGCCCAGGACGCGGCCCCGGACTGGAAGGACACCCTGTCCGAGATCCTGGGCGGGCCCGGACCGGCCGCGCCGCCGCCCGAGCAGCCCGCCGGGGTGGCGCTCGAGTTCGACCTGCGCCGGGAGCCGTACCGGTACGTGCACGGCACCGGCCGGGCGGGGGCCCCGTGGCACCTCTACGTGCGACCGGTCCGGCGGGGCCGCCGCGGAGGGTGGATCAAGGGCGGCCTCGACTGGGAGTCGGTGACCGGAGGGCCCGAGGGCTGGTCGCCGACCCCCGCGCAGGCGGACTGGTTCGACGAGCTGCGAGCGCTCAGCGCCACGCGCTCGCCCTACGCGGTGCACGACCGGCACTGGATACGGCTGGACTCCTACGCCTCCCCCCTGCTGTGGGGCATCCTCGCCCGTGCGCAGGACGCCGGGATCTCCCTGGTCGGCCGGGAGCACGGGCTGCCCGTGACCCTGGAGGAGCCCGGCCGCTTCCACGTCGACGTCGTCCGCGGGCCCGGCAAGGACCTGGAGCTGCGCCCGACGGTGGACAGCGGGGGCCGTCGGATCGCGCTCGGGACGGCGCGGATCATCGGGGATCCCGGGCACGGGCTGTTCCACCCGGACGGAGACCCGCAGGCGGTCGCCGACACCGAGGACCTCAACGTCTTCCCGCTGCACCTCGTGCCCCTCGCGACGCGGCTGACCCGGGAGCAGCGCCGGTTCCTCGACACCGCGGGCGGGCTCACCGTGCCCGAGGACGAGGTCGAGGTGTTCTTCGACCGGTACTTCCCCCGGCTGCACCGGAGCATGGACGTGGACAACGGGGACGGCTCCATCGAGCTCCCGCAGGTCGCGGACCCCGAGCTCGTGCTCACCCTCGAGCACCAGGAGCTGACGATCCGCGTCCGGTGGGAGTGGGAGTACCAGAAGGGCCGGGAGCGGGTCCGGCTGCCCTTCCGTCCGCTCGACCCCCTGGCCGACGAGCCCGTGCACCGCGAGTCCTCCTGGGAGACGGCCGTCACCGCCGCGGTCCGCCACCGTGCCCCGGGAGTGGACTTCCGGCGCTCGGCCTACGTCGCGGAGGACGCGCTCGTCCTCGTGCGGGAGTGGCTGCCCGCGCTGGCGAAGGTCCAGGACCTCAGGATCGAGCACACGGGCGGACGGCGGGCGTACCAGCAGATCGCCGACCCGCCCACCATCACCGTGAGCACGGCGTCCACCGAACGCCGCGACTGGTTCGACCTGGGCGTCACGGTCAAGGTGGGCGAGTTCTACATCCCCTTCGCCGATGTCTTCCGCGCCCTCGACCTCGGCCAGGACGTCATGCTGGCCCCGGACGGGTCGTGGTTCTCCCTGCAGCGCCCCGAGTTCGACCGGCTGCGCGAGCTGATCGCCGAGGCCCGCGCCCTGCAGGACTCTGCCGACGGGCCGCTGCGCATCCACCGGCACCAGGCCGGGCTGTGGCAGGAGTTCGAGGAGCTGGCGACCGACACGGACCAGGCCGAGGCGTGGCGCGCGAGCGTGCGCTCGCTGCTCGAGCTGGGGACGGCCGAGCCCCCTCCGGTGCCCGCCTCCCTGCACGCCGAGCTGCGCCCCTACCAGCGCGAGGGCTACGCGTGGCTGAGCATGCTGTGGGACCACGGCCTGGGCGGGATCCTCGCCGACGACATGGGGCTGGGCAAGACGGTGCAGGCCATCGCCCTGATCTGCCGCGCCGTCGAGCGCGACCCCGGCCTGCCCCCGTTCCTGGTGGTCGCACCCACCTCCGTGGTGCCCAACTGGGTCGCGGAGGTGCGCCGCTTCGCGCCCACGCTGACGGTCGCGGGCGTGCGCGACACCCAGGCGAAGGGTGGCACCGAGCTGGCGGACACCGCCTCCGGCGCCCGCGTGGTCGTGACCTCCTACACGCTCCTGCGCCTCGACGAGACCGCCTACCGGGCGCTCCCCTGGGCGGGTGTGCTCCTCGACGAGGCGCAGTTCGTGAAGAACCCCCGGACCAAGGCCCACCGGGCGGTGAAGGAGCTCGACACCTCGTTCACGCTGGCCATCACGGGCACCCCGCTGGAGAACAGCCTGGTGGAGCTGTGGGCGCTGCTGTCCCTCACCGCCCCGGGGCTCTTCCCGTCCCGGCGGAGGTTCACGGAGGCCTACCAGCGCCCCATCGAGCGCGGGGAGGACGCCGCGGCGCTCGCGCGCCTGCGCCGCCGCGTGCGGCCCCTGATGCTGCGCCGCACCAAGGAGTCCGTGGACCTGGAGCTGCCGCCCAAGCTGGAGCAGACCATCGAGGTGGAGCTCTCCCCCGCGCACCGGCGGCTCTACGACACGCGCCTGCAGCGTGAGCGGCAGAAGGTCCTCGGTCTGCTGCGCGACCTGGACCGCAACCGGTTCACGATCTTCCGGTCCCTGACGACCCTGCGCCTGCTCAGCCTCGACGCCTCGCTCGTGGACCCCGAGGCGGAGGTCTCCTCGAGCAAGCTCGACCTGCTCTTCGAGCACCTGCCCGAGATCGTGGCGGAGGGCCACCACCCGCTCGTGTTCAGCCAGTTCACGAGCTTCCTCAAGAAGGCCGCCGCCCGCCTGGACGAGCTGCGGATCCCCTACGCCTACCTCGACGGCTCGACCACCGACCGCGCGCGTGTGCTCGAGCGGTTCACCTCCGGCGAGGTCCCCGTCTTCCTGGTCAGCCTCAAGGCGGGCGGCTTCGGCCTGAACCTCACCCGGGCCGACTACTGCTTCCTCCTCGACCCGTGGTGGAACCCCGCCACCGAGGAACAGGCGGTGGACCGGACCCACCGGATCGGCCAGCAGAAGAAGGTCATGGTCTACCGGCTCGTGGCGCGGGACACGATCGAGGAGAAGGTGATGGAGCTCAAGGCGCGCAAGGCCCGGCTGTTCACCGCCGTGCTGGACGACGACCGGATGTTCTCCGCGGGCCTGACGGCCGACGACATCCGCGAGCTGCTGGCCCCGTGACACGCCGTCCCGACGTGGGCGGAGACCCCGCCGGGACGCCCCGGGCCGTGACCGGACGGTAGCGCCGACGTCATCAGCCGGTCATAATCGTCGGGTACGCGCGGCACCCCCGCGGAGCCCGGCTAGCATCGGAAGTGCGCCCCTTGCGGCGACGTACCCCTGCTCCCCGGCCTCGACGCCGGGGCCGTGACCACCAGCCGACCGGAGGACCCTCCATGCCCCACGCCGTGGCGGGCCTCGCAGCCTTCGTGCAGCGCTACGGTTCCCTCATCCGCGCCATGGCCGACCGCGGCCTGACCCGCGGCCAGGTCCGCCTGCGCTTCCAGCTCCTCTTCCCGGAGGAGTCCCCGGCCCTGCTGGACGCGGCGATCGCCCACCTGGGCCAGGTCTTCCCGCACGAGTCCACCGCGCCGGCGCTCAACGACGGGGCCGTGGCCGCCGGCGTGTGGCTCGCCGTCGCCCAGCACCTGGGACTGACCCCCGACCCGGACCACGCGGCGCTGCACCTCAGCTCCGAGACGGTGCGCGACGTCACGGCTCTGCTCGCGCTCTCCGACTCCGACGGGGAAACCACCCGGCGGGCCCTGGGCCTGATCGGCGCCGCCCAGCAGCGCCACGGCGCCGGCGCCTGCCCCCCGCTCACCGTGCACGGCTACGAGCGGGCCCGGCTGGGCCTGTGCACCGACACCGACTTCCTCTGCAACCTGGCCCACCACTGGCCCGCCCCCGAGCGCGTGGTCTCGCAGCGGCTGGGCGACGGACGCTGGGACGTGGCGCTCGAGCGGATCGGCCTGCGTGCCGGGCACGAGGTCCCCGCCGACCACGTGTTCACGGAGGACGAGTACCGTGCGGCGGTCACGGCCTTCCTCATGCACTGCCGCAGCGCGGGCCACCACCCCACCACCGCCCGCTACGGCCGGTGGGTGATCGAGCAGGAGGCCGGGAGGACCCGCCGCCCCTACTTCGACGGCGTGCGCCGGTTCTTCGGGTCCTGGGAGGAGGCCATGCGCTTCGCGTCGGCCGCCCAGCCGGCGGGCGGGCACACGGGCGAGGGCTTCGCCGACACCAGGACGTGGTCCGACCTGGCCACGCCGGAGGCGCAGGAGATGCTGGGCCGCGCCGGCATCGGCGTCGTCGCCGCCGGAACGGGGACCACCGCCGTGGACGAGAACGTCTGGGGGGACCTCCGGCGACTGATCGCCACGGTCCTCGCCCGGCTGCCGTGGAACGACTTCCTGGTCGTCGAGTACGAGCGCGACGACGACCGGTCCGACGCCCCCGTGGCCTGGGCCGGTGTGGGCCCCCACGGAGCGGAGTGCGCCGTGGTCTCGGGCGGACAGCTGGTGCACGCGGCGTGGCCCGTGGACGCGACCTTCTTCCACGAGGACGAGTGGGACGAGCCGACGGCGTGGGACCAGCCGTGGACCACCGGACCCCTGGGGTTCCCCGATGCCGCGCAGAAGCTCGTCGACGGCCTGCGCTTCGGCTGGGGCTGCTCCGACCCGTACCGGTTCCACTGGGGCGTGGGCTCATTCCCCGCGGCCTCGCGCGAGCAGAGCGCCGTCATCGCCCCGGAGCGGCGGCAGTGGGGCGCCCGCACGACGTCGGACTCCGTCGACTCCTGATCCCGGTCCGGCCACTCATATCCGGACGACACCGAATCATGTTCGACTGATATTTCCCCTGGCGTGATGCGGCTCATAGGCTGAGACGGTTCTCGCCCCGCCGTCCAGGAGCAGCCCATGAGCTCACGCCCCCCGAGCAGCACCGTGCCCCCCGAGCGCCCCGTGCGGAGGCTGCGCGGGGACTGGTCCGCCTCCGCGACGCTCGCGGGCCTCGTGGCGGTCGTCGTCTCCTACTCCGGTCCCGTGCTCGTGGTGCTCGAGGCGGCCCGGGCGAGCGGGCTGAGCGCCGAGCTGACGTCGTCGTGGGTCTGGGCCATGTCGATCGGATCGGGGGTCACGTGCGCCGTCATGAGCCTGTGGACCCGTCAGCCGGTCATGGTCGCCTGGTCCATCCCGGGGGCGGCGCTGCTCATCACCGCCCTCGGGGACCACACGTTCTCGGACGCCGTGGGCGCGTACGTCGTCACCGGCGTGCTGGGCCTCCTGCTCGGCGTCACCGGGCTGTTCGGGAAGCTCCTGAACGCGGTCCCCCGGCCCATCGTCGCCGCCGTGCTCGCCGGGGTGCTCCTGCCGTTCTCCGTCGACGTGGCCGCGGCCGTCGTCGAGAACCCCTGGGTCGCGGGGGCCCTGGTGGTCGGCTACGTGCTGGGGCGTCGCTTCCTCCCCCGCTACGCGGTCTTCGCGGCGCTGCTCCTCGGTGCGGTGACGGCCGGGCTCCGGGGGCGCATCGAGCCCGTGGCCCTGGACCTGGCGCTGACCGAGCCGGTGCTGACCATGCCCACGTTCTCCTGGGAGGCGATCGTCGGGATCAGCATCCCGCTGCTCATCGTCACCGCGGCGGGTCAGAACGCCCCGGGGCTGGCCATGATGCACTCCGCCGGGTACGAGGCCGACGACCGGCTGCTGCTGGGGGCCTCGGGGGTCGCCTCCGTCGTCTTCGCCCCGTTCGGCAGCCACGCCCTGAACCTCGCGGCCGTGACCGCGGGGATCGCCACGAGCCCGGAGTCGCACCCGGACATCCGGCGCCGCTACGTGGCCGGCATCTCGTGCGGGCTCTTCTACATCGTGTTCGGGATGTTCTCGACCCCGATCGTGACGGCCTTCTCCGCCATCCCGCCGGGCATGATCACGGCGCTGGCGGGGGTGGCGCTCCTGGGTCCGCTGCTGGGCTCCCTGGCCGACACCGTGAGCCCCGGACGGCACCAGCCCGCGGTGCTCGAGGCCGCCGTCATCACCCTGGTCGTCACGGTCTCGGGCATCGCACCCCTCGGGATCGTCTCGGCGTTCTGGGGCATCCTCGCCGGTCTGGCGGCCTACGCGGTGCTGTGCCGGCCACGGGCGGGTTCGGTGCACCGAAACGGGCCGGGGTCACCGCGGAGCTAGACTCGTCCCGAAGCGAAGGGGAGTAGTTCCCGGGCGCCGCGCGCCCGTCGGCCTGTCGACATCCCGGTCTCGACGAGGAGTCCCGGCAGACCGCCCGCCGCCGCGGGGGAACGAGACCTTCACCGGACGACCCCGAACCCCGGCCCGGCGCGCGAGCCGTGCCCGAGGAAGGCCCTCATGAGCCCCGCACCCGACCCCGACGTCCCCGCGCCCGGAGGGCCGGAACCGCCCGATCCCGGCCAGGTCCGGCGCTGGCGCAAGTACCTTGCCGAGGAACGGACGGAGGCGCGGATCTACCGGCTGCTCGCCGCCCGCAGCGCCGGGCGGGAGCGGGAGATCCTGCACCAGATCGCCGAGGGCGAGCAGCGCCACGTCGAGCACTGGGCACGCCTGCTCGGGCCCCACGCGGGCACCGAGGCCCGCCCGTCCCTGTACTCGCGGCTGCTGACGTTCCTGGCGGCGCACTTCGGCTCCGTCTTCGTCCTCGCCCTCCTGCAGCGCGCCGAGGGCCGCTCCCCCTACGAGAAGGAGCGGGACGCGTCCGACGCCATGGCCGCGGACGAGGCGGTGCACGAGGAGATCATCCGGGCGCTGGCCACCGAGGGACGGAACCGGCTCTCCGGGAACTTCCGGGCCGCCGTCTTCGGCGCCAACGACGGGCTGGTCTCCAATCTCGCCCTCGTGATGGGGGTCGGCGCGACCGGCACCGCCCCGGCCATGGTCCTCTTCGCGGGAATCGCCGGCCTGCTCGCGGGGGCCCTGTCCATGGGCGCGGGCGAGTACGTGTCCGTGCGCTCCCAGCGGGAGCTGCTCGACGCGTCCCGGCCCACGCAGGTGACGCTGCACGTGGCCCCCAACCTCGACCTCGACGCCAACGAGCTGGTGCTCATCTACCGGGCGCGGGGCATGAGCGAGGAGGCCGCCGAGCACCGTGCCGCGGAACGGCTCGGGTTCTTCGACTGCGACTGCGACCCGTCCCGGTCCTTCCGCGACCCCGTCGAGGACCGGACCGAGCCGCGGGAGCGACCGAACGTGGCCCTGGGCACGGACCTCGGGGCCGCCGCCTCCAGCTTCTGCTTCTTCGCCTCCGGTGCGCTCGTCCCGATCCTGCCCTACCTGGTGGGCCTGACCGGTGCGACCGCCATGGTGGTCGCACTCGTGCTCGTGGGGTTCGCCCTGCTCGTCACCGGCGCGCTGGTCGGACTGCTCTCCGGCGCGTCCCCGTGGAAGCGCGGACTGCGCCAGCTGGGCATCGGGTACGGAGCGGCGCTCGCCACCTACGCGCTCGGGCTGCTGTTCAACACCAGCGTGGGCTGAGACGCGTCCCGGCCGTTCCGGACGTCATCTCCAGTCGTCCACACTTTCGGGGACAGACGTTCCGGGTCCTTCCGCGTCCCTGCGGGGTCCCGCGGACGAAGGCCCAGGCGGGGCCCGGATTTCCGGGGCCCCGGCCGCCCCGGGCGGCGCCACGACGTGGCCCCGGCGGACCGTCGGGGCGATGTCGGCCCCCTGGTGGCAGATATTCCGTGCGGACCTGGTGGGCACCGGGCGCCGGTTCGGATACAGTGACGCACGTGGTGCAAACCACAGCAATGGGGGAAATTGCACGGGGAGAACCCGTTCGGACGCACTGGGGGGTGCACCGAACGCGGCACCCGCGCTCTGAAAGCCGCTCAGCCCACGGCTCTCCTCCGTTGAGGCGCTCAGCGCCTGCCGATGGCCGCGGGTCCTCCGAGCGAGGCGCACCTCTCCCCGCGCCGGGCGGACTCCTACCGCCCGTTCCCGCGGCCATCGGTCTCCACGGCACGAGGCCGTCCCCCGGCGCCGAGCTCCTCGGCTCCGCGGTCCCGGCACCCAGGATCTCGGCCCGGTCCCGTGACCGCCGCACCCAGGTCCTCGGCCCGCTCCCGCGGCCCCGACACCCGGATCCTCAGCCCGGCACACCTGCGACCCCGGCACCCGGCAGCGGTGTGACCGTGACCGCCGAACCCGTCTCGAGGGACCGCTGGGCCGCGTCGGCGACCCGCGAGGCCGCCACGGCGTCTCCGGCCGTGCAGGGGCTCGGGATCTCGCCGCGGACCACCCGCACGAAGGCCTCCATCTCCCGCCGGTAGGCCTCGGCGAAGCGCTCGTGGAACGTCGTGTGCGGCCGCCCGGAGGGGAAGCCGACGCCCGGCTCGGCCGAACGGACGGCCATGTGGTCGTCCATCCCCACGGCCACGGACCCCTTCGATCCCTGCAGCTCCAGCCGGACGTCGTGCCCCGCCCCGTTGTAGCGGGTCGCGGAGACGGTGGCCACCGTGCCGTCGTCGAAGGTCAGCACGGCGAGGGCCGTGTCCACGTCGCCGACCTCACCGATCCTCGGGTCGCCGTTGTTGGAACCGCGGGCGTAGACCTCGACCACCTCGCGCCCGGTGATCCACCGGAGGACGTCCACGTCGTGCACGGAGCAGTCCCGGAACAGCCCGCCCGAGGTCGCGAGGAAATCCACCGGCGGCGGGGCCATGTCCCCGGTCACGGCACGGACGGTGTGCAGCCAGCCCAGCTCCCCGGCGGCGAACAGCTCGCGGGCCCGGAGATACCCGGCGTCGAAGCGGCGCTGGTGGCCGATCTGCACCACGCCCCGCACCCGGTCGATCTCCTCGAGCAGCGGCAGCGCCTCCTCCGCCGTCAGCGCCACCGGCTTCTCGCAGAAGACGGGGAGTCCCGCCGCGAGACCACGCCGGATCAGGTCCGGGTGCGTGGCCGTACCGGTGGCCACGACGAGGCCGTCGACGCCGTGGTCGAGCAGCTCCTGCACGGAGGGCAGGGCCTGCGCGCCGACCCGTTCCGCCACGGCGGCGGCCTGCGCCGGAACGGCGTCGGCGATGCGGAGCCGCACGGCCGGCTCGCCGCCGGGCGTGCGCAGGGCCGTGAGGTTCTCGGCGTGCATGGCACCGATGCGGCCTGCGCCGATCAGTCCGATCCGGACGGGGTGGGTGGTCATGGGCGGTGCTCCTCCTGTGCGTGTGCGGGTGCCCCGGCCCGGCAACCGGGGCGGTCTCCTGGTGCCGAGGCGGTCGGCGGTGGTCAGGACCGTGTGCGCGGTGCGAGGTGGCCGGTTCCCGCGTGGGACCGGAGGTGCTCCGTCCGGGCGGTCGCGCCCGCCCACCGGTCCGAGTTGGTGGGCGGGTTCCTCCGGTCCGGCGCCGCCGGCCGTCCCGGCGCTGGGATCGCGGCGCCCGAGGAGCGAGGGCCGTCGGCCCGCGCGTCGTGCCGTCACGGAGATCTCCCCGCGGCGCGGGGGTCCTGCGCTTCTCCGCCCCCCGTCCCGGCGACCATCCTGCGTGAAGGGGATCACGCAAGTCAATACTATGTATGGACATACTCACATCACTACGTACACAATGGGTGTCAGGGATCACACGGCGACCACCGTGGCTCCCGGGACGCACGGCCTCCCACCGGAGGCCCATCGCTGCCCAGCACACTGTTAAGGTCGTCCACGACTCCGCCCACCGGCGGTCGCGGCCCCGCCACCCACCCGCAGCACGCGGACCGCCGGCACACGAGCCGGCGTCCCGTTCGTCCCACCCCTGGAGGTCCCCATGTCCGGCCCGCTCCGACTCACGGTCGACAAGAGCTCCCCCGTGCCCCTCTACCACCAGGTGGCGCAGGGACTCGAGGACGCCATCCGCACCGGCGTCCTGCCCCCGGGGACCAAGCTCGACAACGAGATCGACCTGGCGAACAGCCTGAACCTGTCCCGCCCGACCATGCGGAAGGCCATGGACCAGCTCGTGCGCGCTGGACTGCTGGTGCGCAAGCGCGGGGTCGGGACCCAGGTCGTGGGCACGCAGGTGCGCCGCACCCTGGACCTCACGAGCCTCCACGAGGACCTCCAGCGCAGCGGCGGCCGGCCCTCGACCGACGTCCTGGACTTCGCCACGGTCCCGGCCGAGGAGGAGCAGGCCCTCCTGCTCGGACTGGAGCCGGGCGAGGAGGTCTACCACCTCGTGCGGCGGCGCAGCACCGACGGGAAGCCGCTCGCGCTGATGGAGAACTGGATCCCCACCCGGCTGTGCGAGCTCTCCCGTGAGCGGCTCGAATCCGACAGCCTGTACGCGCTCATGCGCGCCCAGGGCATCAACTTCCAGCTGGCCCACCAGCGGGTCGGCGCCGTCAACGCGACGCCGTTCCAGGCGGAGCAGCTCGAGGTCGTCCCGGGAGCCGCCCTCGTGAGCATGCACCGCACGGCCATGAACGACCTCGGCCGGCCGGTGGAGACCGGCCGGCACGTGTACCGGGCGGACAAGTACAGCTTCGAGCTGACCCTCGTCCAGCGCTGAGCGCGGGACCGCCCGCCCTCCGCCCCGACGGCTCCACCGCGCCCCGTCCAGCACGACGCAGCCACCACGACACAGCCACCACGACACAGCCACCACGACACAGGAGGAGAACTCCCGCATGCACTCCACGAACTCCCGACCGGACTGGGTCTACCCGAAGGACTCCGCCGCCCAGGACGGCTGGTTCGTCTCGCTGGGGGGCCACGACTCCGCCACCACCGCCCCCGGCTGGGCCCACACGGGACTGCGCGTGGCCGACCTCGGCCCCGGCGACCGGATCGTGCTGGACGCCGCCGAGGAGGAGCGCATCGTGGTGCCGCTGTCGGGTTCCTTCCGTGCCGAGACCGGGGGGCAGCGCTACGACCTCACCGGCCGGGCCTCGGTCTTCGCGGGGCCCACGGACGTGCTCTACACGGGGATCCGCCGGGGGCTGACCCTGTCCTCGCCGGAGGGGGGTCGGGTCGCCGTCGCCTCGGCACCCGCCCGGGAGTCCTACCCCACCCGTCACGTGAGCCGCGAGGAGATCCCCGTGGAACTGCGCGGGGCCGGGAACTGCTCCCGTCAGGTGCACAACTTCGGCACCCCGGCCGCGCTCGAGGCCGACCGGTTCATCGTGTGCGAGGTGCTCACCCCCGCGGGCAACTGGTCCTCGTACCCTCCCCACAAGCACGACGAGGAGAAGGAGGGGGAGACCGCGCTCGAGGAGATCTACTACTTCGAGACGCAGCTCGCGGCCGGGATGCCCGCCTCGGGGACCGGTGGAGCGGACCCCATGGGCTACCAGCGGGTCTACGCCTCGGACGACCGGCCCATCGACGTCAACGCCGAGGTGCGCTCGGGCGACGTCGTCCTCGTGCCCTACGGCTGGCACGGCCCGGCCATGGCCACGCCCGGCTACGACATGTACTACCTCAACGTCATGGCGGGCCCCGGCCGCGTGCGGGAGTGGCTGATCAGCGACGACCCGCACCACGGCTGGATCCGCCGGGCCTGGGACGAGTCGGCGGTCGACCCCCGGCTGCCGTTCGGCCGCTGAGCGGCCCGTCGTCGTCGCGCCCGGGGCGCGCGGCCAGGACCCCGAGGAGACCCGTGGACGGCGAGAGCACCCGCCCGTGGAGCCGCAGGCTCGCGCTGCTCGTGGCGGCCGTGATGTTCATGGAGCACCTCGACGGCACGATCCTCGTCACCGCGGTGCCCAGCATCGCGGCCGACCTGGGCGTGGGCAGCGCCGAGGTCGGCCTCGCGATGACCGTCTACCTGGTCACGGTCGCCACCTTCATCCCCGTGGGCGGATGGCTGGCCGGACGCTTCGGGCCCCGGCGCGTGTTCTGCGCGTCGATCGTCGTCTTCACGGCCGCCTCCGTGCTCTGCGCGGCCAGCGGCAGCCTCCCGGCCCTGGTGGCCGGGCGGGTGCTGCAGGGGCTGGGCGGGGCCATGATGGTCCCGGTCGGGCAGCTGATCGTGCTGCGCGCCACCGACCGGCGGGACCTGCTGCGGGCGATCGCCTGGATCACCTGGCCCGCGCTGCTCGCTCCCGTGCTGGCCCCCCTCGTGGGCGGGCTGCTGACCTCCTGGGTGAGCTGGCACTGGATCTTCCTCGTCAACGTCCCGGTGGGCGTGGCGGCCCTCGCGGCCGCCCTGTGGCTCGTCCGCGACACCGGCACCGAGCCGCGGCCCCTGGACGCGCCCGGGCTGCTGTGGTGCACCGTCGCGGTCTTCGGCCTGGTCGCGGGGATGGAGCTGATCACGGACCCGGAGTGGGCCGGGGCCGCGGTCGGCCTGCTGTGCGCCTCGGCGGTCAGCGGGGTCGTCGGCGTCCGGTGGTTGCTGCGCACCACGACCCCGCTGCTGGACCTGCGCGTCTACCGGATCGCCGGCTACCGTGCCGCGAACTCGGGCGGGTTCGTCTACCGGGCGGTCGTGAGCTCGATCCCGTTCCTGCTGCCGCTGCTGCTCCAGGACGGCTTCGGCTGGTCACCCGTGGAGTCCGGGCTGCTGGTCACCGCGGTGTTCGTCGGCAACGTCGGCATCAAACCGGCCACGACCCCGCTGCTGCGCCGCTTCGGCTTCCGCAACGTCCTCATCGCCTCCGTGGCCGGCGGCGCGGCGTGCCTGGTGGCGTTGATGTTCCTCTCCCCCGGCATGTCCCTGTGGCTCGTCGTCGCGCTCCTGCTGGTCAGCGGCGCGCTGCGCTCGGCCGGCTTCACCGCCTACAACTCGCTGCAGTTCGCCGACGTGGAGCCGGAACGGCTTTCCTCGGCCAACACCCTCTCCGCCACCACTGCGCAGCTGGCCACGGGGCTGGGGGTCGCCGTGGGAGCGCTCGCCCTGCAGCTGGCCGCGGCCGCGGCCCGCTCCCTGCCCGGGACCGGCGACCTGTTCCCGTACCAGGCGGCCTTCGCCGCCATGGCGGCGCTGCTCCTGGTCCCCCTCGTGAGCGCGTTCCGGCTCTCCCCCTCGGCGGCCGAGCACGTCACCGGGCGCGGGGCCCGGCCGGCACCGGCCGGGCGACGGCGACGCCGCGAGGGCACCGGGACGCACCGGAGATGACCGGGCACCTCGAGACCCCTTCCCATATGTCCTGACATATGGTGGAATCTACGACGAGGCACGCCCTGGAGCGCTCCACCAGCGCAGGTCCCCTCCGGACGGCCTCCGGCGCGGCCGGCCGTCCGGCCTTTCGCCACGCTCTCCGCTCACGATGTCCCGGCCCGGCAGGCAGTGCGCCCCGGCCCTCACCGGACAGCCCCAGCACCCCTCCTGCCCACCGACGTCACGACAGGTACACCACAATGCTCACGTCACAGAAGTTCTCCGACACCCCCTCCCGCGTCCTCGTCGTCGGCGGCGGCTATGTCGGTCTCTACGTCGCCCTGAAGCTGCAGAAGAAGGTCGCCGCCCGCGGCGGCATCGTGACCCTCGTGGACCCGCGGCCGTACATGACCTACCAGCCCCTGCTCCCGGAGGTGGCCTCGGGGTCCGTCGAGGCCCGCCACGTCGTGGTCCCCCACCGCCGGCACCTGCCGCGGACCGAGGTCGTCACGGGCACGGTCACCGCCATCGACCACGACCGGCGCACCGCGACCGTGGAGGCCTCCGAGGGCACCTCCTTCGAGCTGCCCTACCGGGACGTGGTGGTGGCGGCCGGGGCGGTCACCCGCACCTTCCCGGTCCCGGGCCTGGCCGAGCACGGCATCGGGCTGAAGACCGTGGAGGAGGCCCTCACCCTGCGCAACGGCGTGCTGGAGCGCATCGAGCACGCCTCGCTCCTGCCCCCCGGCAGCCCCGAGCGGGCCCGGGCGCTGACCGTCGTGGGCGTCGGGGGCGGCTTCGCCGGCATCGAGGCGATCGCCGAGCTCGAGGACATGGCCCGCCACGCCGTGGCCGCCAATCCGCGACTCGACCGGGCGGAGCTGCGCTTCGTGCTGGTGGAGGCCATGGGCCGCGTCATGCCCGAGGTCACCGAGCAGCAGGCCGGGTGGGTGGTCGAGCACCTGCGCTCCCGCGGCGTCGAGGTGCTGCTCAACACCTCCCTGGCCTCGGCCGTGGACGGGGTGGTCGAGCTGGTCGCCATGCCCGACAGGACGCCGGTGCAGAGCTTCCCGGCCGACACGCTGCTGTGGACGGCCGGGGTGCAGGCCGCTCCGGCGGCCCGGCACTTCGGCTTCCCCCTGGACCCGCGCGGGCGGATCACCGCCGACGCCACCCTGCGGATCCTCGACGCCGAGGACCGGCCCGTCGAGGGCGCCTGGACGGCCGGCGACGTGGCCGCCGTCCCCGATCTGACCGGCGGCGGCGTGGGCGGCTACTGCGTGCCCAACGCCCAGCACGCCGTGCGCCAGGCCAAGCACCTGGCGGCGAACCTGTACAGTGCCCGGTTCGGCACGGGCCGGTTGGAGGAGTACGAGCACCACCACCTCGGAGTCGTCGCAGGCCTCGGCAAGCACCGGGGCGTGGGCAGGGTCCTGGGTCTGGAGCTCAAGGGAGCCCCGGCCTGGCTGGCCCACCGCGGCTACCACGGAGCGGCGGTGCCGACCTGGGAGCGGAAGCTCCGGGTCCTCGCCGACTGGAGCCTCGGTGCCGCGCTGGGCCGCGACACCACCGGAACGAGCGACGTCGCGGCACCCTACCGCGCCTTCCGGTCCGCGGCCGCCCCGGTGCCGCCACCCGCCGAGACCGTGGCCGGAGGACACTGACCCGCGGCCGCGGGGACGCAACTCCCCGTGCCGCCGATCCACCCGAGTGAGGAACCCATGACCGACCTGCCCGCCCGTCCGCTCAACGACGGCACCACCGTGCCGGCCCTCGGCTTCGGCACCTACCCGCACGAGGAGGTCGACTCCGCCGCGATCACCGAGCACGCACTGGACCTGGGCTACCGTCTGCTCGACACCGCCCTGAGCTACGGCAACGAGCAGGCCGTGGGCCGCGGCGTCGCCCGCTCGCCCGTCCCACGCGAGGAGATCGTGGTGACCACCAAGATCCCCGGTCGCCACCACGGCTACGACGGGGCCCGGGCGTCCGTGCGCACCTCCCTGGCGAACCTGGGGCTGGAGCGGATCGACCTGCTGCTCATCCACTGGCCCCTGCCGCGCCTCGACCGCTACGTGGACACCTGGCGGGCCATGGTCGAGATGCGCGAGGAGGGGCTGGTGCGCACCATCGGCGTCTCCAACTTCACCCCCGCCCACATCACCCGCCTGCAGGAGGCTACCGGGGTGACCCCTGCCGTGAACCAGATCGAGCTGCACCCGTACTTCGGCCAGCGGGAGCAGCGGGCCTTCCACGCCGAGCACGGCATCCTCACGGAGAGCTGGAGCCCCCTGGGGCGCGGCGGGACCCTGCTGGCCGAACCGGCGGTCACGGAGGCCGCGCGAGTCCACGGCGTAGGCCCCGGGCAGGTCGTGCTGCGGTGGCACGTCCAGCACGGGGTCGTGCCCATCCCGGCCTCCGCCGACCCGGAGCGCCGGCGCGCCAACCGGGAACTGGACTTCGAGCTCACCCCCGAGCAGATGGCGGCCGTCGACGCCCTGGAGCAGGGACGGATCTGGGGCCAGGACCCCGACGAGTACGAGGAGTTCTGAGCTCGGCCTCCGCAGCAGGGCCCCGCCGTCGCAGCCGCCGACGGCGGGGCCCTCTGCCCGTGTGCCGTCCGCGCGCACGCAGGAGCCCCCTCCGTCGCCGGAGGGGGCTCGTGCGTGGGCAGGAGGCCGGGACGGCCCGGCGGACGTCAGCGCAGGACGCCGGCGGACGCGGCGGCGTCCTTCAGGACGCCCGCGGCGACCTCGAGGCCCTCGATCCGGCCCAGGGAGACGTCCTCGTGCTCGATGTTGACCGCCATCTCCGGGTCGACCTCGTGGAGGGCCGTGAGGAACTCGGCCCAGTAGGCGGTGTCGTGGCCGCGGCCCAGAGCCACGAAGTCCCAGGCCGAGTCCTGGGGCCACTCGTTGGCCCACTCGTCGCCGCCGAGGTTGGTGCGGTCCTCCTCGGGCGAGAGACGGCGGAAGCTGTTGTCCAGCACGCCGTAGAGCGCGGCGTTCTCCGTGTTGATGCGGACGTCCTTGGCGGCCGCGTGGAAGATCAGCGGCCCGAGCTCGCGGACGACGGCGACCGGGTCCATCTGCTGCCAGAACAGGTGCGAGGCGTCGAGCTCGACGCCCACGTGGGTGGCGCCGGTCAGCTCGACGAGCCTGCGGACGTCGGCCGTGTTGAAGACCACGTTCTGCGGGTGCAGCTCCAGGGCCACCTTCACGCCGTGGTCGGCGGCCAGGCGGTCGGTCTCACGCCAGAAGTCGGCGACGACGCCCCACTGGTGGTCCAGGATGTCCAGAGCCCCGGAGTTCCAGGCGTTGACCACCCAGTTGGGCACCGTGGCCCCGGGTTCCCCGCCCGGCAGCCCGGACATGGTGACCACCCGGGTCTGGCCCAGGCGGTGTGCCAGCCGGATGGAGCGGCGGATGTCCTCGGCGTGCTTCTCGCCGATCGCCCGCTTGGGGTGCAGCGGGTTGCCGTTGCAGTTGAGACCGGCGATCGAGACCCCGGTGCCGTCGAAGATCGCGAGGTAGTCGTCGCGGGCTGCGTCGCTCTCCAGGATCTGGTCCATGTTCGGGACGTGGACGGGCGGGAGGAATCCGCCGGTGTTGATCTCGATGCCGGTCAGCCCCAGGTCCGCGATGACCTTCAGGGCGTCGGGCAGGGGCCGGTCGTGCAGGATCGCGTTGTAGACGCCGAGCTTCACAGGGTGACCTTCTTTCCGTGGTGGGTGGCGGACTCCACGGCCGCCTCCAAGATCTCCATGTTGTGCACGCCCTCGGCGAAGGAGGCGTTGCGGGGCAGGGAGGCCGACTCCGGCAGGCCGGCGACCTCCTCGAGGAAGGCGCGGGCCTGGTAGCCGAAGGCGTCGTTCTGGCCGAAGCCCACCCCGGGGGCGTCCATGGCCAGTCCCTGCGACAGGTAGGCGTGGCCGGGGCCGAGGTTGACGGTGCGGTAGCCGTTGGTGGCCTCCGGGCCCTCGGTGAGGAACAGCTCGATCTCGGCCGGGCGCAGCTGGTTGAACCGTGCGGCACCCTTCTCGCAGAACACCTCGAAGGTCAGGGTGTTCGGGTGCCCGGCCGCCACGCGCGAGACCTCCAGGCTGCCCGCGCCCTGGGCGAACTCGGCGGAGAAGGCGGCGTAGTCGTCGTTCCCGACCGGCTCGTACGTGTCACCGACCTCGACCAGGTGGTGCCCCGTCACCGCACCCAGCGGCAGGGGGCGTTCGGTGATGGACGTGGCCAGCCGTCCCCCGGACACGGAGCGGACGTCCCCGCACAGGAACTCCGCCACGTAGGAGAGGTGGCTGCCGACGTCGGCCAGGGCACCGGAGCCGGGGCCCCCCTTGTACCGCCAGCTCATGGGCGCCTTCGGGTTGAACCCGTAGTCGGTCCAGTACCGGCCGCTGAAGTGCAGGACCTTCCCCAGCGTCCCGTCCTGGATGAGGTCGCGGATCGCGGCGATGCCGGGGGTGCGGCGGAAGGTGAAGCCGATCCGGGCGAGGGAGGAGGCCCGGTCCGCGGCCCGGGCCATGGCGCGGGCGTCCTCGAGGGTGTCGCTGAGCGGCTTCTCGCACAGCACGTGCTTGCCGGCCTCCAGCAGTCCCTCGACGACCTGGCGGTGGAAGCGGTTGGCGATGACGACGCTGACCACGTCGATCTCCGGGTCCTCCGCGATCGCCTCCCACGAGCCCACGGCCTTCTCATAGCCGTAGCGGCGGGCGACGTGACCGCCCAGCGTCTCGTTGACGTCGCCGATGGCGGCGTAGCGCAGCGGGGGCAGCACGGGGTCGTAGAGCGTGGGGGCCACGCGGTAGGCCGCCGCGTGGGCCTGTCCGGCCATGCCGGCGCCGATGACGGCGATGCCGATGCTGTCGGTCATTGTTCCTCCTGGGAACTGCTGGGTGAGGGGGTCGGTGCGGGTGGGGCAACTCTGCCGGAGCGCTGCGGCCGCGTGACACGCCCCACTTTGGAGCGCTCCATAACAGCGTAGGATGGGCCGTGAAACCCGTCAAGGGATATGTCAGGACAATTTGTCGAAGGAGTTCACCGTGTCAGGAGCGGAGGCACCGCGCCGACCCACGATCTACGACGTGGCCGCGGCGGCCGGGGTGTCCAAGTCCCTGGTGTCGCTGGTGCTGCGCGGATCCCCCAGCGTCTCGGAGGCCCGGCGAGCGGCCGTGCTCGACGCCATGGCCCGCCTGGACTACCGGCCCAGCCAGGCGGCGGCGGCCCTGGCCGGCGCGCGGACGAGGACCATCGGCGTGGTCCTGGACGACTTCCGCAACCTCTGGTTCGTCGGGCTGCTGCGCGGACTGCAGGAGGGGCTCTCCGCGCACGGGTTCCGGATCGCGGTCGCGGACGGCACGCTCAACGCCCATGTGGAGGCGAGCCCGCTGGACGGCTTCCTGTCCATGCGGGTCGACGGGCTGGTCATCGCGACGGAGCCGACACCGGCCATGCGCGTGCCGGCGGGACTGCCCGTCGTCGTGGCGGGCAGCCGGCGGGGCGAGGTGCCGGGCGCGGACGTCGTGGCCAACGACGACCGCCTCGGCGGCCGCCTGGCCACGGACCACCTCCTCGAGCTGGGACACCGCCGGATCGGCCACCTCACCGGCGACGGCGGGGCGGCGCAGCTGCGGGCCGAGGGCTTCCGGGAGTCGCTCCTGGCGGCCGGTCTGCGCGCGCCCGTGGTGCGCGGTGAGGGCTCGACCACGGAGGAGGACGGCTACCGGGCGGCCCTGCGGCTGCTCGGGGAAGCGCCGGGGACGACCGCGCTCTTCGCCGCGAACGACACCATGGCCATGGGTGCGCTGGCGGCGGCGCGCGAGCGCGGGCTGCGGGTGCCGGAGGACCTGTCGGTGATCGGCTACGACGACTCCCCCATCGCGGCCACGCACCTGCTGCGGCTCACGACCGTCGACGGGCGCAACGCGGAGGTCGGGGCCGCCGCGGCCGAGCGCCTCGTGGCGCGGACCGCGACGGAACCGTCCGAGCCCGTGCGGACCGCGCTGCTGACCCCCCGGCTGGTGCCGCGCAGCTCGTGCGCGGGACCGCGGGACGGCTGAGGAGGGGCCGGGGAGGCACGGGACCCGCCCTCCGGGGTGGACCGGGACACGGCCACGACAGGTCCCGGGGCCGGCTCGGCACGAGGACTCAGCGGTAGAGGTCGGGCTTCTCCTCGAGCCGCACGGCAACGGTCTCCCCGCTGGCCTGGGCCTGCACGCCGGCCTCGCAGCACGCGGCGGTGGCGTAGCCGTCCCAGGCCGAGGGTCCGCCGAGCTCACCGCGGGCGGCGGCGTCGGCCCAGTCCTGGAGCTCGATGTCGTAGGCCTCCCGGAAACGCTCCTCGAAGCCGGGGGTGATCCGCCCACCCCAGGTGCCGGCGGTGCGGACGTAGGGCTCGGTGTCCCCGCCGATGCCCACGATGCCGGTCTCGAAGGACGCCTGCGTGGCGACCTGGTAGCCGAACTGGGCGTTGACGTAGGCCTCGACCTGGGCGAGCACCCCGGACTCGGTCTCCATGAGCACGAGCTGGGGGTCCCGCTGCCCCTCGGGGGCGTTGCGGGTGGACCGGCCGATCCGGACCTGCACCGAGGTGATCTCCTCGCCCGTGAAGTAGCGCACGGCGTCGAACTCGTGCACCACGGTGTCGTGGATGATCATCTCGTTGGTGAAGCCCGCGGGGGTCGTGGGGTTGCGGTGCTGGTGGTGCAGGGTCAGCAGCTGCCCGTAGGTCTCCTCCTCGATCAGGCGGCGCAGCTGACGGTAACCGGCGTCGAAGCGGCGCATGAAGCCGACCTGGATGAGCTTCCGGCCGGCCGCGGCCTCCGCCTGGACCACGCGCCACGAGGACGCGGCGTCCGGGGTCAGCGGCTTCTCGCACAGGGTGGGCAGGCCGTGCTCGATCGCGGCGAGCAGGACGTCCTCGTGCAGGAAACCCGGGGTGGCGACGAGCACGGCGTCGACGTCCCCGCGGTCCATCACCTCCTGGAAGCTCGTGCAGGCCGCGGCACCGGGGATGTGAGCGATCGCGGCCTCGGCCCGGGGCCTGTCGATGTCGACGACCGCCGCGACCTCGGCGCCGGTGATGCGGTGGTGGATCCGCTCGATGTGGTCGGCGCCCATGCGGCCTGCGCCGATGACGGCGACGCGCAGTGCAGTGCTCATGGTGCGTGTCCTCTCTGTCCCCCTGTGGGGGCTGGGTGGTGTGGGGGCGCGTTCCCGCCGGCCGCGGGG
>NZ_JBISWL010000051.1:0-8183 GCF_044462265.1 Kocuria rhizosphaerae | reverse complement strand
CACGGCGGGGTGCCGGGCCTCAGTGGTCCGACGAGGACGGGAAGGCGAAGGACGCCCCCGACGCGTGGTGGGGCTCGGGCCACCGCTCGGTGACGGCCTTGCCGCGGGTGTAGAAGCGCACCCCGTCGGGACCGTACATGTGGTGGTCGCCGAACAGGGAGGCCTTCCAGCCGCCGAAGGAGTGCCACGCGACCGGCACCGGGATCGGGACGTTGACCCCGATCATGCCCACGGTCACGCGACGCTTGAACTGCCGGGCGTAGGCCCCGGAGGACGTGAAGATCGCGGTGCCGTTGCCGTAGGGGTTCTTGTTGATGACCTCGATGGCCTCGTCCAGGGTGTCCACCCGCAGCACGACCAGCACCGGCCCGAAGATCTCCTCCGCGTAGGCCTCCATCTCCTGACGGACCTTGTCGAGGACCGTGGGGCCCACGAAGAAGCCGTTCTCGTGGTCGGCGACCTCGAGCTCGCGGCCGTCGACGACGACGGCGGCGCCGTCCTGCTCGGCGGCCGTGACGATGCGGCGCACCCGGTCCCGCGAGGCGGGGGTGATCAGCGGACCCATGTCCGAGGTCGAGTCCATGCCGTTGCCCACGGTGATGTCCTTCGCCCGCTGCGCCAGCTTGTCCACGAGCAGGTCGGCCGCCTCGCCCACGGCCACGGCCACGGAGATCGCCATGCAGCGCTCACCGGCGGAGCCGAAGGCGGCCGCGGTGAGGTTGTCGGCGGCGGAGTCCATGTCGGCGTCCGGGAGGATCACGGCGTGGTTCTTCGCCCCGCCGAGGGCCTGGACGCGCTTGCCGTGCTTGGTGGCGGTCTCGTGCACGTACTGCGCGATCGGGGTCGAGCCCACGAAGGAGATGCCGTCCACGTCGGGGTGGGTGAGCAGCCCGTCCACGGTCTCCTTGCCGCCGTGCAGCACCTGGAACACGCCGTCGGGCAGGCCGGCCTGCTGCCACAGCTCGGCGATCAGCAGCGACGGGGAGGGGTCCCGCTCGGAGGGCTTGAGGATGAAGGCGTTGCCGGCGGCGATCGCGACCGGAGCCATCCACAGCGGCACCATGACCGGGAAGTTGAACGGGGTGATCCCGGCCACCACTCCGAGGGGCTGACGGAAGGAGTAGACGTCGATGCCGGTGGAGAACTGGTCGGAGTACTCGCCCTTGAGGTGCTCGGCGATCCCGGTCGCGAACTCCACGACCTCCAGGCCGCGGCCGACCTCACCCTTGGCGTCGGAGAGCACCTTGCCGTGCTCGGCGGTGATCAGCCGGGCGAGGTCCTCGGTGTGGGCGGCCACGAGCTCGCGGAACTTGAACAGCACCGCCGTGCGCTTGGCCAGGGAGACGTCGCCCCAGGTGTCGGCCGCCGTGCGCGCGGTGGCGACCGCCCGCTGCAGGTCGGCCTCGCCGGCCAGGTGCAGGGTCGCGGACACCTGCCCGGTGGCCGGGTTGTACACCTCCTGGGTCCCCCCGGAGCCGGCGTCGCGCCTGCCGCCGATGAAGTGCTCGATGTGGGTGGTCTGCTGCTGGGTCTGCTGGCTCATGCGTTCCTCCTGGACTCCCCGAGCAGCGGGCGCTGCCGGGCCTTGTACTGCTGGTAGACCTCGTGGGCCTGCTGGGTGGACTCGAGCGTGGCGGTCCCGGTGACGGGCACGTCCCACCACGACTCGGAGCTGGGGGCGTCGACCATCGGGTCGGACTCCACGTGCACGAGCACGGGGCCGGAGCCCTCCGGGACCGCCTTGGCCTGGGCGACGGCCTGCTTGAGCCGGTCGACCACCCCGTCCCCGGACTCGACGCGCAGCACCCGCACCCCGAGGGACTCGGCGTTGGTCGCCAGGTCGATGGGGAGCGTGGAGCCCTCGTCGAAGCTGTGCCGCTGCCCGTCGAGGTAGCGGTACTTCGTGCCGAAGCGCTGGGAGCCCAGCTGCTCCGAGAGCGCGCCGATCGAGGCGTAGCCGTGGTTCTGGATGAGCACGACCACGAGCTTGATCCCCTCGGCCACGGCCGTGACGAGCTCGGTGTGCATCATCAGGTAGGACCCGTCCCCGACCATGACGACGACGTCGCGCGCGTCCTGCGGCGCCCCGGCCCGCTCGGCCTCGGCGACGGCGGCACGCTTGACGCCCAGACCGCCGGCGATCTCGTAGCCCATGCACGAGAACGCGTACTCGACGTGGTAGCCGTACGGGTCCTTGACGCGCCACATCTTGTGCAGGTCCCCGGGCAGGGAGCCCGCGGCGCACACGACGACGTCACGGTCGTCCATGGCCTCGTTGACCGCGCCGATGATCTCGTTCTGGCTGGGCAGCGGCAGGTGCCGCTTCCCGAACGCCGCGTCCACCGTCGCGTCCCAGCGCCGCTTCTCGGCCTCGACGGTCTCGGCCAGGTCCCCGCCGACCCGGTACCCGCCCAGCGCCGTCGTCAGCTCGACGAGGGTCTTGCGGGCGTCCGCGACGATGGGCACGGCCGTGCCCTGCTTGTAGGCGTCGAACGCGGCGACGTTGATGTTGACGAAGCGCACGTCCGGGTGCTGGAAGGCGGTCCGGGACGCCGTCGTGAAGTCCTCGTAGCGGGTGCCGATGCCGATCACGAGATCGGCATCGGCCACCACCGCGTTGGACGCCGTGGACCCGGTCGAGCCGACGGCCCCGAGGCACAGCGGGTGGTCCCAGTCCAGCACGCCCACGCCCGCCTGGGTGTAGACCACCGGGATGCCCGTGGCCTCGGCGAACTCGCGCAGCGCCTCGGTCGCGAAGGCGTAGTGGACGCCGCCGCCGGCGATGACCACGGGCCGCTCGGCCGCGCGGATCGCCTCGACGGCGGCCCGGACGTCCTCCTCCTCCGGGGCGGGGCGGCGGATCCGCCACTCCCGGGGGGCGAGGAACTCCTCCGGCACCTCGAGGGCCTCGGCCTGCACGTCCTGCGGCAGCGCGATCGTCACCGCACCGGTCTCGGCCGGGTCCGTGAGCACCCGCATGCCGTTGAGCAGCGCCGAGAACAGCTGCTCGGGCCGCCAGACGCGGTCGAAGTAGCGCGAGACGGGCCGGAAGACGTCGTTGACCGTGATGTCGTTGGCGTCCGGACGCTCGAGCTGCTGGAGCACCGGGTCCGGGGCGCGGGAGGCGAACTGGTCCGAGGGGAACAGCAGCGCGGGCAGCCGGTTCGTGGTGGCCAGGGCCGCGCCGGTGACCATGTTCGTGGACCCGGGCCCGATCGAGGTGGACACCGCGAAGGTCGCCCGCCGCCGGACGTGCCGGGCGTAGCCCACGGCCTGGTGGACCTGGGCCTGCTCGTTGCGGCCCTGGTAGTAGGGCATCAGGGCGGGGTCGGCGGCCTGGTACTGCTTGAGCGCCTGCCCCACCCCGGCCACGTTGCCGTGGCCGAAGATGCCGAACATCCCCGGGATCGTCCGCTGCCGGTACTCCTGCCCGCCGATCCGGTCGACGGTCCACTGATTGGCCAGGAACTCCACGAGCGCCTGGGACACGGACAGGGTGCGGGCGCTCATCGGGCGGCTCCTTCCTCGACGGGGTGGCCCTTCAGCAGCGACGCGGCGGTGGCCACGGCGCCGGCGACGTCGCCGTCCTCCGGGTACAGCAGGGTGCGTCCGACCGTCAGGCCGCGGACGCCCGGCAGGGCCAGGGCGGCCTGCCACGTCGCGAAGACCTCGTCCGGCCGGCCGCTGGGGTCACCGCCCAGCAGGACGGTGGGCAGCGTGGTGGCCGCCATGACGCGCTCCATCTCCTCCACGACCGGAAGCTTCATCCAGGTGTGCGACGACGTCCCGCCCAGGCCCTGGGCGATGGCCACGGACTGGATCACGGCGTCGGCGGAGAGGTCGTTGACGATGCCGCGGTCGGTGATCCGGGAGATGAAGGGCTCGACCATGGCGATGAGCCCCAGTGCCGCCAGCGAGTCCACCGCGTGGGCGGTGTTCTCGAGCACGGACGTGGTGTGCGGGGACTCGAAGCAGATGCGGGTGAGCATCTTGCCGCCGTCGGCGCCGATCCGGTCCAGGGCCGCCGCGGTGTGGCCGGTGAAGCGGTCGTCGATCTCGTTGACCAGGCCCGGCAGGCCGCCGCGGTTCATGGAGCCGAAGACGAGCTTGCCGTCGAGGGCGCCGAGCAGCAGCAGGTCGTCGAGCACGTCCGGGGAGGCGAGCACGCCGTCGACCTGAGGGTTGGCCAGGGCGATCTGCAGCCGGTCGAGCATGGAGCGGCGGTCGGCCATCGCGTCGTGCTCGCCGCGCACCGTCAGGGCGCCGCGGGCCGCGTGGTCCGCGGCGACGACGAAGTTCTGCCGGCCGTGGACGAGGCCGGGGTGGCGCCGGCGGGTGTCGGCCGCGCGCTGGACGGCGCGCGGGTCCTCGAGCCGGATCCGGCTCAGGTGCTCGTACCGGCGCGGGTCGTCGGTGTCGATCTCCAGGGGGCTGGCGGTGGTCATCGGGTGGCTCCTTCGGGGACGGTGCGGCCGCGTTCCCGCAGCAGCTGGAAGACCTCGTCGGGGGTGGGCATGGCGTCCGAGCACGAGATGCGGGAGGCGACGATCGCCCCGGCCGCGTTGGCGTAGTCCAGGACGTGCTCGAGCGCCCAGCCCTGGTTGATGCCGCGGCAGAAGGCCCCGCCGAACGAGTCGCCGGCACCGAGGCCGTTGACCGTCTCCACCGGGACGGGGGCGGAGACCACGCGCTCGTCCCGGGTCTTGGCCATGACGCCCTCGGGGCCGAGCTTGACCACGGCGATCCGCACACCGGCCTCGAGCAGGCGGTCGGCCTGCTCGTCGGGGGTGCCCTCGCCCACGGCCACCGCGCACTCCTTGTCGTTGCCGATCGCGATGGTCACGTGCTGGAGCAGCTCGTGGACCTGCGCCCGGGCGTCCTCCTCGGACGCCCAGAACATGGGCCGGTAGTCGAGGTCCAGGATCGTGTGCTGGTCCGCGCGCAGCTGCTCCCGGGGCCGCGCCTCGTGCGCCGCCACGTGGGCCGAGCGGGACGGCTCCTGACACAGGCCCGTGACGGTCGACCAGAGGATACGGGTCTCGCGCACCGCGTCGACGTCGATCTCCTCGGCCCGGATCTGCAGGTCCGGGGCCGTGGGGAAGCGGCCGTAGAAGTACAGCGGGAAGTCCTCCGGCGGGCGGATCGCGCAGAACGTCGCCGGGGTCTGCAGCCCCTCCACCGCGGTGACGTACCGGTCGTCGACGCCGTAGCGGGCCAGCTCCCGGTGCAGGTAGGTGCCGAAGGGGTCGTCGCCCGTGCGGGTGATCACCGCGGCGGACTCCCCGTGGCGGGCCGCGGCGACCGCCACGTTCGACGGCGAGCCGCCGAGGTACTTCCGGAACGTGGTCACGTCCTCCAGGCCGACGCCGATGTCGTCGGGGTAGATGTCGACGCTGATGCGTCCCAGGGTCACGACGTCGTAGCTCATGCTGTCACTCCTGCTCTCCGCGCGGCGGCCGTGCGCTCGCGCATCTGGTCCAGCTGGTACCGGGAGACCTCCCGGGCGTTCTCGTTCTCGGCGAAGACCGAGGAGACCATCACGGAGTCCTCCCGGTCGAGGAAGCCGTTGGTGGCCAGCCCGCCGAAGAACTCGTCCCAGTCGACGTCGCCGTCGCCGATCTTCAGGTGCTGGTGCACCCGGGCCGCGTTGCCCGGGGGGTTGGTGATGTAGCGCAGCCCGTGCGAGCGGTGGTGGTCCATGGTGTCCGCGACGTGGACGACCCGCAGCCGGTCCCCGACCGCGGCCATGATCTCCAGCGGCGCGTCCGCCATGTGGAAGGTGTGCGGCGCCACGTAGACGAAGCCCAGGTTCTTGGAGTTCACGCCCCGGATCACCCGCCAGGCCGCCAGACCCTGCTCCACGAAGTCGTCGGGGTGCGGGTCGATCGCGATGTGCACGCCCTCCCGCTCGATGAGGGGCAGCAGCTCCTCCATCGACCGGTAGAACGCCCGCTCGGACTCCTCCGCCAGTTCCGGGCGGCCCTGGAACTCGGTGTTCATCTGGTTCACGCCGAGGTCGACGGTCATCCGGATCGCGCGCTTCCAGTAGCGCACGGCGGCCTCCCGGGCGTCGGGGTCCGGGGCGGACCAGCGCAGCACGGGCAGCACGGAGGCGATCTGCACGCCGGCCGCGCGGCAGGCGGAGCGCAGGTCGGCCACGAGCTCGTCGTCGGCCTTGGGGTGGTTGAAGAACGGCAGGAAGTCCGCGTGGGGCGTGAGCTGGAGGTACTCGTAGCCGAGGTCCGCGGCGAGCCGGGGGAACTCGAGCAGCGAGTGGGTGCTGTGGAACGGCGTGGGGTCGAGGGCGATCTTCATGGACGGGTCTCCTGGTCGGTGGTTCGGCTCAGCGGACGCGGGTGCGCGACCCGCAGCCCAGCAGGTAGGAGCGCGTGCGGGTCGCGATGGGCAGGGGGACGTCGAAGGAGGAGACCGGGTACATGTCCTGCTCGACGATGCCGAAGACGGGCCGGTTCAGCTTCTCGACCTCGGCGATCACCTCCGCGAGGTCCGGCAGTCCGGCCGGCGGCTCCACCATGACGCCGGCCAGGTTGGCCGCCGCCCAGGTCATGTTCTCCCGGCGCACCCGCTCGAGGACCACGGGGTCGATCTGCTTCAGGTGCAGGTAGCCGATCCGCTCGGGGAACTTGCGGATCAGGTCCACGGAGGACGCTCCGCCGTACTCGGCGTGGCCGGTGTCCAGGCACAGGGTGACCAGCTCGGGGTCGGTGCGCTGGAGGAAGGTCTCGATGTCGGGCTGACCGCACACGTGGGAGTCGGCGTGGGAGTGGAACTGCTGCTGCAGGCCGTAGTCCTCCCGCAGCACCTTGCCCAGCCGGTCGTGGCCCGAGCACAGGGCGTTCCACTGCTCCGCGCTCAGGTGCTCGTTCTCGAGGGCCTCGCCCGTGACGTCGTCGCGCCACATGGCGGGGATCACCACGATGTGCTCGCCGCCCATCGCCGCCGTCAGCTCGGCGACCTTGCGGGCGGGCTCCCAGGCCTCCTCCCACTGGTCGGCGCCGCGGTGGAAGGCGGTGAAGACGGTGCCGGCGGAGACCTTCAGGTTGCGCTGGGCCAGCTCGTCGGCGAGCCGGGCCGGATCGGTGGGCAGGTACCCGTAGGGGCCCAGCTCGATCCAGGAGTAGCCGGCCTCGGCGACCTCGTCGAGGAAGCGCTCCCACGGGGTCTGCTGGGGGTCGTCCGGGAACCAGACGCCCCATGAGTCCGGGGCCGTGCCGATGAGGACGGGATTGTGCTGTGCCGCCGTGTCGGCGGAGGTCGTGGTCGCATTCTGCTGCGCCATGGGTCACCTGCTTCCTGGTTCGCGTCCGGCACCGGGGCGAGGTCCTCGCGGTCCCCACGCCGGCCGATCAGTGGTACGGATCACAACCAGGATACGCAACCAGGTCAGTTTGTAAAGACATTCCGTCTAAGTTGCTCCGCACCCCGGAGTGCGAGCCCGAAGATGTGACCTGCCCCTCTTCCAGGAATGGTACTTTGTCCTGACATATGCTCAAATTGACGTGCGGGGAACAGGCTCTCCTCGCAAGGCCGGCCCCCGGCCCGCACCGCGGCGCCCGCCCGGCCACGGCAGGACGTTCCCCGCGACGCTCCCGAGCACTTCGCCACATCACAGCAGATTCCAGCAGGAAGGCTCCACCATGCCCCTCGTGCGCATCGACGTCGTCGAGGACCGCCGCTCCCCCGCCCAGCTGCGCGAGCTCGCCGACACCGTCCAGGACGTCATGCTCGCCACCTTCGCCGCCCCCGACCGTGACCGCTACCAGATCATCACCGAGCACAAGCCCGGCCAGCTCATCGCCGAGGACACCGGGCTGGGCTACACCCGCACCGACGACCTCGTCGTCGTCCAGATCACCCAGCAGGGCCGCAGCGAGGCCCAGAAGCAGACCATGTACCGGGCCCTGGCCGATCAGCTCCACCGGCGCACCGGCCTGGACCCGCAGGACCTCATCGTCTCGGTCACCGAGAACACCCGCGAGGACTGGTCCTTCGGCCAGGGCGTGGCCCAGTTCCTCACCGGACAGCTCTAGCACCCAGCGGTGGACGTCGGCGGTCAGCCGGAGCACGTTCGGCACGCCGGCGCCCTCGAACGCCGTCAGCACGCCGGCCGGTCCGAGCTCCCGGCCCAGCACACCGGGACGGACGCAGGCCCCGGGCACGCG
>NZ_JBISWL010000050.1:0-2108 GCF_044462265.1 Kocuria rhizosphaerae | reverse complement strand
GGTCAGCGTTCGCGGTCGCCGCGGATGAACTCCTCCAGGCGGGTGCGGGCGACGTCGTCGGCCAGCTGCTCGGCCGGGGACTTCATGAAGTACGCCGAGGCCGAGGTCAGCGGCCCCCCGATCCCGCGGTCGGCCCCGATCTTCGCCGCCCGGATCGCGTCGATGATCACCCCGGCCGAGTTCGGCGAGTCCCACACCTCCAGCTTGTACTCCAGGGAGATCGGGGCGTTGCCGAACCCGTGACCCTCCAGCCGCACGAACGCGAACTTCCGGTCCTCCAACCACGGCACATGGTCCGAGGGGCCGATGTGCACGTCCTTCGTCCCGAACTCCCGCACCACGTTGGAGGTCACCGCCTGGGTCTTGGAGATCTTCTTCGACTCCAGCCGCGAACGCTCCAGCATGTTCATGAAGTCCATGTTCCCGCCCACGTTGAGCTGGTAGGTCCGATCCAGCACGTACCCGCGGTCCTCCATGAGCTTGGCCAGCACCCGGTGGGTGATCGTCGCCCCGATCTGGGACTTGATGTCATCACCCACGATCGGCACCCCCGCCTGAGCGAACCGCTGGGCCCACTCCGGGGTGGAGGCGATGAACACCGGCAGCGCGTTCACGAACGCCACCCCCGCCTCCAACGCCGCCTGGGCGTAGAACCGGTCGGCCTCCTCCGAGCCCACCGGCAGGTAGGACACCAGCACGTCCACCTCCGCCTCCCGCAGCGCCGCCGCCACGTCCACCGGCGCAGCGCCCGACTCCTCCACCGCCGCCCGGTAGTAGTCGCCCAGCCCGTCCAGGGTCGGACCCCGCTGGACCGTCACCCCCGTGTGCGGCACGCTCGCGAAGGACAGCGTGTTGTTCTGCCCGGCGGAGATCGCCTCGCACAGATCCCGCCCCACCTTCGCCGCGTCGACGTCGAAGGCGGCCACGAACTGCACGTCGGACACGTGGTAGTCGCCGAACACCACGTGCATGAGCCCGGGCACGGCACCGGCAGGATCGGCATCGGCGTAGAAGTGCACACCCTGCACCAGGGACGAGGCACAGTTGCCGACACCGGCGATGGCCACTCGGATCGGATGATGGGACACGGTACTCCTTGGGTCGTGAGGCGGTCGCGCGCACCGTGTGCGGGTGCGGCAACCCTCTGCGGGGTCGTGGGGACGAGGGGAACGGTGACGTGACGGCCCGTCCCGGGCAGCCCCCGGGCGGTGCGGGTCCGTCAGTGGTCGCGGGTCAGGAGGATCGACCGGGTGTCGCGGATCCCCACGGCCGCCGTCACGGCAGCGGCGTCGTGGGCGGGATCGATGACGACGCACTGCTCGTCGTCGCCGACGATCCGTACGTTGTTCTCCATCTCCCAGGTGCCGCCGTCCAGGGAGAACGTTCCCGAGGTCACCGGTCGCTCCGCTCTCACCCGACGGGAGGAGCCGGCTCCGCTCTGCGCGGTGGCCACCGTCCGCCCCGGCTCTGCCCGGTCCTCTCCCGGCACGGGGACGAAGCCGGAGACGCAGCCCGCGCTCATCGCGCCGCCTCCGGCGCCCGAGCGGCTCCGGAGTCCGTCATGGGGACCACGTCCGTGCTCCACGGCAGATCTCTCCCCCCGGACACCACGCGGTGAACTCGGTACATCACGTCTTCCTCTCCGCATCGGGGTCCGGTTGCTGTCACGGGCGGCGGATGAGAGCCTGCCCCGCCCTCCGCCCGCGCCGACGGGCCGGACCCGTGTCGCCTGAGCGCCAGACGCAACCTCAATCACATAGTGCAACTTAACTCTGCATAGAGTCTCCGGGGGACCGCCCTCCATGTCAAGGGTGTCGTGCCAGGTCGCCCGGGTGCGCGGACGTCCGGGGAACCGCGTCCGCCCTGCACGACGACCGCTTGGCCCGCACCCTCGCCGTCCGCCGGCCCCCGAGCGCCGGCTGCTGCCCTCAGGGGGGTGCTGCGGGTGTGCTGGGTCGTGACCGTTGGCGGTCGGTCTCATCGGTGGCCGGTCTCGGTGAGGTCCATGCGCTCGAGGATGGTGGCGGAGATCTCCTCGACGGACATGAACGCGGAGTTGAGGTGGGCGATGCCGTGGCGGGCGTAGAGCTCCTCGGCGTTGCGCAGTT
>NZ_JBISWL010000049.1:0-1333 GCF_044462265.1 Kocuria rhizosphaerae | reverse complement strand
CCGCCGGTCAGACCGTCCGGAAGGCGGCGACGGCATTGTGACCGCCGAAGCCGAAGGAGTTGGACACGGCCACGAAGTCCCCGCTGGGGAGCTCGCGGGCTCCGGTGACGATGTCGAGGTCGATCTCCGGGTCCTGGTTCTCGAGATTGATCGTGCACGGCGCGGTGCGGTGGTGCACCGCCAGCACGGTGAGGACGGCCTCCACGGCCCCGGAGCCGCCGAGGATGTGGCCGGTCATCGACTTGGTCGCGGACACGCACATCTCGTCGACGGCGGAGCCGAAGGCCCGGCGCAGCGCCCCGGCCTCCGGGGCGTCGCCGCGCGGCGTCGAGGTCGCGTGGGCGTTGACGTGCTTGACCTCGGAGGCGGTGAAGTCCCCGGTCGCCATGGCCTCCTCCAGCGCGCGGGCCGCTCCGCGGCCCTCCTCGTCCGGGGCGGTGATGTGGTAGGCGTCCGACGTGAGGCCGGCGCCGGCGAGCTCGGCGTAGATGCGCGCGCCGCGGGCCTTCGCGTGCTCCTCCGACTCGAGCACCACGGCCCCGGCGCCCTCGCCCATGACGAAGCCGTCGCGGGCCGTGTCGTAGGGCCGGGAGGCGCGCTCGGGCTCGTCGTTGCGCTTGGACAGCGCCTGCATGGAGGCGAACGCCGCGATCGTGACGGGGTGGATCGCCGACTCGGCGCCGCCGACCACCACGACGTCGGCCTTGCCGGAGCGGATGAGGTTCATCCCTTGGTAGAAGGCCTCGGTCCCTGACGCGCACGCCGAGACGGGGGTGATCGAGGCGGCGCGGGCACGCAGGTCCATCCCCACGGCGGCGGCGTTGCCGTTGGGCATGAGCATCGGGACGGTGAGCGGCATGACGCGGCGGGCGCCGCGGCTCTTCAGGGTGTCGTAGGCGTCGAGCAGGGTCCAGACGCCGCCGATGCCGGTGCCGAACGCGACGGCGAAGCGGTCGGGGTCGACCTCTTCGGTCTCCTCGGCGTTGGGGCCGGAGAAGCCCGCGTCGGCCCACGCCTCGCGCCCGGCGATGACGGACAGCTGGCCGGAGGGGTCCAGACGCTTGGCCTCGACACGGCTCAGCACCTCGGTGGCGGGCGTCGAGACGGGCGCGGCGATCCGCACGCCCAGTTCGTAGGTGTCCACCCAGTCGTGCTCGATGGCTCGGACACCGGAGACGCCCGTGGTGGCGCTGCGCCACAGCTCGGGCACGGTGCCACCGATCGGGGTGGTGGCGCCGAGGCCGGTGACGACTACTTTGCGGGTCATGACTGCACTTCCTCGTGTCCTGGGGTGAAGCGGGGGGAGGCCGGCCCGTGTGCGGGGCCGCGGGGC
>NZ_JBISWL010000048.1:0-3987 GCF_044462265.1 Kocuria rhizosphaerae | reverse complement strand
CGCGGCGGGCGCTGCGCCCCGCCGCGCCCCGCTGAGCGCCGTCCGGCTCAGGCCTGGGCGTTGTCGATGAAGTTGACGGCGTCCTCGACGGTCTTGAGGTTCTTGACCTCCTCGTCGGGGATGGTCACGTCGAACTTCTCCTCGGCGTTGACCACGATGGTCATCATCGAGATGGAGTCGATGTCGAGGTCCTCGGTGAAGGACTTGTCGAGCTGGACGGCCTCGGTCTCGAGACCCGTCTCCTCGTTGACGATCTCGGCCAGGCCGGTCAGGATTTCCTCTTTGCTCGCCATGGTGGCTTCCTTTCTCTGCGGCTGCCGGAGCAGCCGGTGGTGACGGGCGCTCCCGGGCTGGTGCCGGGCGCATCTGTCCCGGTCGGGCCGTGGGGCCGGTCCGGGGGACAACGGGTGTGCGGTTCAACCCTACGACGTGTCGCGAGGGGGCCGCGTCGGCATCGACACGTGCGGGCCGGAGCGCCGCACCTGTCCGTGCGGGTCAGGGGAGGACGACGACCTGGGCCCCGTAGACCAGCCCGGCTCCGAAGCCGATCTGCAGGGCGAGCTGCCCGGACAGCTCCGGGTGCTCGGCCAGCAGACGGTGCGTCGCCAGGGGCACCGACGCGGCGGAGGTGTTGCCGGCATCGGCGATGTCCCGGGCGATGACGACGGACTCGGGCAGCTTCAGGGTCTTGGCCATCTGGTCGATGATCCGCATGTTCGCCTGGTGGGGGATGAACGCGCCGATGTCCTCGGGTCCCACCCCGGCCACGTCCATGGCCTCCTGCGCGCGCTTGGCGACCTCCCAGGAGGCCCACCGGAACACGGTCTGGCCGTCCTGTCGCAGCGTGGGCCACAGTGTGGCGTCCTCGCGCATCCGGCCGGTCTGCGGGTCGTGGAGGTCCGGGGAGTCCGTACGGGGCCGGCCCCGCTCCACGGCCCGGATGTCCGTGAGGGGGTGCGTCATCCGGATGGCGTCCCACTTGGAGCCGTCGGAGCCCCACACGGAGGGCCCGATCCCCGGGGTGTCGGACGGGCCGACCACGACGGCGCCGGCGCCGTCGCCCAGCAGGAACGAGATGGAGCGCTCCCCGTTGTCGATGACGTCCGAGAGCTTCTCCACGCCGATGACCAGCACGTTGTCCGCGGCGCCCGAGCGCACCAGGGCGTCCGCCTGGGCGATGCCGTAGCAGTAGCCGGCGCAGGCCGCCGAGATGTCGAAGGCCGGCGCGGGAGTGGCGCCCAGGCGGTCGGCCAGCGCCGCCGCGGCGGACGGGGTGAGGTAGGGGAACGTGATCGTGGAGACGATCACAGCGTCGAGCTGGGCGGCCTCGAGGCCCGCCGCGGCCAGTGCCTCACGGGAGGCGTGCTCGGCCATGTCGAGGACGGAGACGTCCTCGGCGGCCCGGTGCCGGGTCCTGATCCCGGTGCGCTGCTGGATCCACTCGTCCGAGGACTCGATCCACTGGCACACGTCGTCGTTGGTCACGACCACGTCCGGCCGGTAGACGCCGAGCCCGAGGATCCGGGAGTGCGCGTTGGTCTGGTTCTGCTTGAGGGTCACCACAGGGGTCGTTGCTCCTTCGTGCGGCCGGGCGCGGCCGACGGGCCGGCGGGGCGGGGCGGAACGGCTGCTCCGGCCCCAGGACGTGCTGCGCAGCGGGTGCGCGGGCGGACGTCAGCCAAGAATACTCCGGGCGGCGTCGAGTTCTGCCGCGGAGTTCACCGCGAGGGCCGGGACGCCCTTCATGCCGCGCTTGGCCAGTCCCACGAGGGTGCCCGCGGGCGGGAGCTCCACGATCTGCTCGACGCCGCGATCGAGCAGCGTCGCCATGCACAGGTCCCACCGCACCGGGCGGCAGACCTGCGCCACGAGCTGCTCCAGGCCGGCGGCGCCGGACGGCACGGGGGCCCCGTCCGCGTTGGAGAGCAGGGTGTGCACGGGGTCCGCCGGGGAGAGCGAGCGCACGAGCTCGCGCAGCGGCTCCAGGGCGGGCGCCATGTGCTCGGTGTGGAAGGCGCCGGCGACCTTGAGGGGGATCACCCGCGCGCGCGCCGGCGGGTTCTCGGCGAGCGCGGCGAGCTGCTCGAGGGTTCCGGCCGCCACGATCTGCCCGCCGCCGTTGATGTTGGCGGGGGTCAGCCCGCCGGCCCGGAGGGCGGCGAGGACCTCGTCCTCCTTGCCGCCGAGCACTGCGCTCATGCCCGTGGGCACGGCCGCGGCGGCCTGGGCCATGGCGTTCGCACGCGTGCGGACGAAGACCATGGCCTCCTCCTCCGTGAGGGCGCCGGCCAGCGCGGAGGCGGTGATCTCGCCCACGGAGTGGCCGGCGAACACGATGTCCTCCCGCTCGGGTCCGAGCCGGTCCGCGAGCAGCCGGCCCGCCACGATCCCGGCGGCCACGATCAGCGGCTGGGCCACGGCGGTGTCCTTGATGGACTCCTCGTCGGCCTCCGTGCCGTAGTGGACGAGGTCGAGCCCGGCGGCCTCGCCCAGCCGGTCGAGATGGGCGCGTACGCCCTCGAGCGCGAGCCATTCGGTGAGGAAGCCGGGTTTCTGGGAGCCCTGTCCGGGGCAGACGATCGCAATCACCGTCCAAGCTTCCCAAGGATGCTCCCGCGGGCGCGGGCGCGGAGGACACGAAGCGCCGGGACCGTGTTTGTAGGGAAGCTACAAGGCGGTCCCCACGGCGGGGGCGGAGGTGTCGATCGGCGTGCAGGACTCCGCGAGCCGCCCGGCCAAGAGTGCGCAGTGCAGCACGAAGGCGTCCCGCGGTACCAGTGGGTCCCAGCCGGTCAGGTCGCAGATCCTGCGCAGCCGGTAGCGCACGGTGTTGGCGTGGACGAACAGCTCCCGGGCGGTCGCCTCCAGGGAGTGGCCCACGGCCACGTACGTGGAGAGCGTCTCGACGAGCCCGGTCGCCGACCGGGTGAGGGGCCGGTAGACCTGCTCGACCATCGCCCGGCGCGCCTCCTCGTCCCCGGCCATGGCCCGCTCCGGCCACAGGTCCTCGGAGTCGACGGGGCGGGGCGCGGTCAACCAGGCCGGGGCCACGGACAGGGCGGCGTGCGCGAGCCGGGCCGAGCGTCCCGCCTCGAAGATGGTGGGGGACTCGGGTCCGTAGGCCACCGGGCCGGGGCCGAACGCCGCGGTCAGCTTCTCCAGGGCGTGCTCGCGGTCCGTGAGGCCGCCGAGGACGAGCACGAGCCGATCGCCCTGGATGGAGACGAGCGAGTCGGAGGCGTAGCGGCCGGCCAGCCGGCGCAGCCGGGCCACCGTGGACGGCCCGGTCGCCTCCGGGGCGGAGCCCGTGAGGACGGTGACCGGACCGGTCGACGTCCAGCCGAGGGCGGCGACCCGGGAGCGCAGCGAGTCGGAGTGCTCTCCGCGGAGGATGCCGTCCACCACGAGCGACTCCAGCCGGGCGTCCCAGGACCCGCGGTTCTCCGCCGCCCGTGCGTAGACGTCCGCGGCGGCGAAGGCGACCTCCCGGGAGTACCGGAGCACCGCCTCCCGCAGGACGGCCTCGTCGTGGTGCCGGGCGAGTTCGGGGACCTTCTCCTCGACCACGTCGACGACGATCCGCAGCAGCTGCAGGGCGTGCTGGAGCGAGATGGAGCGGGTGAGGTCGGTCGGGGCCCCGCGGAACACCTGGGTCAGGACCCAGAGCGGCTCCTCCGGGTCCTCGTACCAGCGCACGAACGAGGAGATCCCCCGCTGCGCCACGAGGCCCAGCTCGGAGCGCTCGTCCGCGCGCAGCTGCTCGAACCAGGCGAGGTCCGTCTCGAGGCGGCGGGTGGCCACCGTGGAGATCGCCCCCAGGTTCGCCTTGAGGTTCTCGAGGGTCTTGGGGTGCGGCGGGGCCGCGGGGCGGGGCCGGTCCGTGGAGCGCCGGCGCGACGGGCGCAGCCAGCGCGTGGTCGGGTTCCCGTCCTCTCCTGCCATGCCTCAGAGCTTAGAGCACGGGCGCACCCGGCCCCGACGCCGCCG
>NZ_JBISWL010000047.1:0-469 GCF_044462265.1 Kocuria rhizosphaerae | reverse complement strand
CGCCGTGCCGCCGGGACCGTCGCCTCAGGCGTCGCCTCCGGCGTTGCCGGAGGTGCCGGCGGTGACCTCGTGCAGCGCGTACTTCTCGATCGCCTCGCCCGGGGCCCGCCAGTCGACCTCACCGCGCTTGGCGAGCATCTCCAGGGCGCGCACCACGATGGAGTGCGAGTCGATCTTGAAGTACCGGCGGGCACCCGCGCGGGTGTCCGAGAAGCCGAAGTCGTCCGCGCCCAGGGTGGCGAAGTCGTTCGGCACGTAGGGCCGGATCCGGTCGGGCAGGTCCGCCGTGAAGTCGGAGACGGCCACGACCGGGCCCGTGGCCCCGGCCAGCTGCTGGGTGACGAACGGCGTGCGCATCCCGTCGCCGGGGTTGAGGAAGGCCTCCTTCTCGGCGGCCAGTCCGTCCCGGCGCAGCTCGTTCCAGGAGGTCACCGACCACACGTCGGCGGAGACCCCCCAGTCGGCGGCC
>NZ_JBISWL010000046.1:0-11885 GCF_044462265.1 Kocuria rhizosphaerae | reverse complement strand
CCGGGGCTCGGGGGGACACACCTGGTCGGTGAGCGATGCGTCGGTGCTGGCCAGCGGATGTATCGTCATGTTCGGAGAGAGCCTTCCGCACGTCAGCGTATGATTTCCACAGCAGATGTCCCTGCATCGGCCTACATGCCCCCACCCCGCTGGCCCCCACTGACCATCCCCAGCCCCCGACCCCCCACAGGAAGTACGCCATGTCTGAACAGCAGAACGTCGTCGTCGTCGGGCTGGGCTACATCGGCCTGCCCACCGCCGTGGTGCTGGCCAACTACGGGTCCCGGGTCGTGGGCGTGGACATCAACGAGACGAACGTGGCCCAGATCAACCGCGGGGAGATCCCCTTCGTGGAGCCGGGCCTCGAGGAGCAGCTCGCCCGCGTGGTGGCCGAAGGAACCCTCACCGCGACCACGCAGATGCCCCACGGGGACGCCTATGTCGTGGCCGTGCCCACGCCGTTCACGGACAACTACGAGGGAGATCTCTCCTACGTGCGGGCGGCCTCGCGCAGCATCGCCCCGCAGCTGCGCGGTGACGAGCTGATCATCCTCGAGTCGACGTCCCCGCCGCAGACCACCCGGAAGATGGCCGAGCACCTCATCGAGCTGCGCCCGGACCTGTCCCTGGACGGGTCCGACGGGAAGCCGGCGATCCACGTGGCGCACTGCCCCGAGCGGGTGCTTCCGGGGAAGGTGATGGAGGAGCTGATCACCAACGACCGCATCATCGGGGGCATGACGCCCGAGGCGACCCGGCGGGCGAAGGCGCTGTACGCGACGTTCTGCGTGGGTGAGCTGCTGGAGACCGACGACGTCACCGCCGAGATGGCCAAGCTCACCGAGAACTCCTTCCGGGACGTCAACATCGCCTTCGCCAACGAGCTGTCCCTGATCGCCGACCGGCTGGGCATCGACGTGTGGGAGCTCATTGAGCTCGCCAACCACCACCCGCGGGTCAACATCCTGAAACCCGGACCGGGCGTGGGCGGGCACTGCATCGCGGTGGACCCGTGGTTCATCGTCTCCTCCGCCCCGGAGGAGTCCCGGCTGATCCGCACCGCCCGGGAGGTCAACGACTCCAAGCCCGACTGGGTCGTGGCCAAGGTCGAGGAGGCCATCGCCGGGATGGACGTCCCCGTGGTGGCCGCGCTGGGCCTGGCGTTCAAGCCCGACATCGACGACCTGCGGGAGTCCCCGGCCGTGGAGGTCACCCGGCGGCTGGCCCGCGACATCCCGCACGGGACCATCCTGGCCGTGGAGCCGCACGTGGCGGAGCTGCCGCCGGCCCTGCAGGGTCTGAAGAACGTGCGCTTCGCCGAGGTGCTGGACGCCATCAAGCACGCAGATGTGGTCGTGCTGCTCGTGGACCACCAGAACTTCACGAGACTGCCCAAGGGCATCCTCGACGGTAAGACCGTCGTGGACACCAAAGGCCTGTGGCGCCAGGCCCGGTTGCCCGTTCCCAGCACGCACACCAGCACCCTGCCGGCCGTGGCCACCACCCGCTGATCCCTTGTGCGGCAGCCGGTATGCGGAACGTGCATGACGAGGCGGGTCCGGACCTCACTCGGTGCTCCATGCTCGCTGCGCCGTTGCGGCGGAGAACGCACCTGAAACCATGACCCGAGAACGGGTTCAGGATCGGACGGGCGACCTCGAGGTGGGATTCAGCGGTCGGCACCGTCACTTCGCACATCCCGGCCGCTCGACACGCTGGCCGCGAGCGCATCATCCGATGCTGAGGAGTACGTCAGCACGTCCAGTGCGACGGAAGCTTCCACCATGAGGTCTCGGAGTGCCTTCATCGATTCTTGCAGTGACCGGAGATCACTCTCCACCGAACCGACTCGACGAAGGCTCTCGCGGATGTCGTTCTCATTCCGGCGCACCAGCTCGTGGGTCCTGGTCACGGACCGGGCGCGGGAGCGCTCCATGGTGTTCTGAGCGAGGAGAATCTTGTTCAAACGTTCGTGGGTGGTGGACTCGAAGCCGGACACCCGCGCCTCGCTCGTATCCAGGCGCTCTGTGATTCCGTCGATCCTGCCGGACAGGTCGTCGGCGAATCCTGGCCTGATGTCTCGCCGCACGGTTGCCAGCGCCTCATGGGTCCGGTTGTCCGCCTTCGCACGGGAGCGTTCCGCATGGAGTTGGTGGGTGTGCACTCGGAGAAGATTCCCTTCGACCTCGCCGAGGCGACCTGAGATGCGTTCGAATTCCTTTTCCTGCGCTGTGAGCAGGCGTTCGACCGCTTGTTCCAGACCGGCGAGCGAGAGCTTGCGCTGCATTCCACGGAGCTGCCTCCGAATGGAGATCAGGACTCCGAGGCTCAGCGTTCCCATCAGTCCGGCCAGGATGACGGCCCACCACGGCACCTGTGGACCCGGAACCACCAGGAACAGTGCGAAAGACACCACCGTTGCTGCGGCCATGGCGATCTCAGAAGTGCGGTGTTTCATGCGGCAATCCACTCCTGGCACGGGATATAGGGGGGTGAAGGCGTTTCTATCCTACGGCAATGCGACGTCATCGCGACGACCGTCGGACAAGCCGGGGACCGCTTCCAGCACGAAGTGCGTTGGGGAGGCGACTCACGCGCGCGTTTGTCCGAGGTGTAGACCTGTGTCCGGTAAAGTGTGGACAGGCCCCCGTATTTGCCCTCGTCAGGTCCCACATCGGAGTGGGCCAGTTCCATGTTGCGCGTGCGCGTGCTCCCGAAGCAAAGCGGTCATTGATCCGCTCCCAGCAGAGGTCGGTTTCGGTTTCGGCACCCCGCGCGGAGACGAGGAATACCCATGAAGGAAGGCACAGGTCCTATGACGAAACTTGCAGTGATCGGCCAAGGATATGTCGGGCTGCCGCTCTCCGAGGCGGCCGCCGACAACGGATTTGAGGTTGTCGGCGTCGATGCGCACCCAGGGCTGGTGGATCAGCTCAATGACGGCCGGTCCCATGTGGACGATCTCAACGACGCCGACATCGAACGCATGCTGGAACAGGGGTACCGCGCCACGACGGATTACGGTGAGGTCGCCGATGCGGATTACGTCGTCATCTGCGTGCCGACGCCGCTCAGCGACGACGGCGGGCCTGATCTGAGCGCCGTCAAGAGCGCGACACGGTCGGTCGCCGGCGTCCTTCGCGCAGGCACGACGGTTGTGCTCGAGTCGACGACCTACCCAGGCACCACGGAAGAGGTGGTCCTGCCGATCCTGCAGGAGTCTGGGCTCGAGTACGGCCAGGATTTCTTCCTCGCCTTTTCGCCCGAGCGGATCAACCCCGGCTTCCCGGAGTTCGGCATCCGCAACACGCCGAAACTCGTCGGCGGGGTGACGATGGAATGCACGGAGAAGGCCACGGCGATGTACCGCCGATTCGTCGACGAGGTCGTGCCGCTCAAGGGAGCGCGTGAGGCGGAAACCGCGAAGCTGCTGGAGAACACGTATCGGCACGTCAATATCGCCCTCGTCAACGAAATGGCCCGTTTCTGCCACGACATGGACATCGACATATGGGAAGCGATCCGCGGCGCGGCGACCAAACCCTTTGGGTTCCAGAAGTTCACCCCGGGCCCGGGTGTGGGCGGTCACTGCATTCCCATCGACCCGAACTACTTGAGCCACCACGTCAAGAGGACACTGGGCTATCCGTTCCGGTTCGTGGAACTCGCGCAGGAGATCAACGAGAAGATGCCGCAGTACGTGGTGCAGCGAGGGGCGGACCTCCTCAACGATGCGGAGAAGTCCGTCAAGGGATCGGACGTGCTGCTGCTCGGCGTCACGTACAAACCCAACATCGCCGACCAGCGGGAGAGCCCCGCAATTCCCGTCGCCAACGGATTCCTGAGCAGAGGAGCGAACGTGTCGTTCTACGACCCGTTCGTGGAGACGTGGCGTCTTCCGTCGGGTGATCTCCCACGAGTGCCGGACCTGGAGGCAGCGGTCCGTGCCGCTGACCTCGTCGTGCTCCTGCAGGATCACCGGAGCTTCGGGTCCGACGACCTGGCCGGATCTTCCGCGGCCTTTCTGGACACCCGAGGCGTGACCGACACCGGTCGAGCAACTCGGCTCTGACTGCTGCCCCTTCCCCTGAAAGAAATGGAACTTGCCATGCGTATTTCGACACTGCTCGCGATCCCCGTCCTCGCGCTGGGCCTGTCCGCCTGCGGCGGCGACACCGCATCCGAGAACGCGGGCGAGTCGCAAGCACCGGCGCCGTCGGTCTCGATCGCGCCCCCCGAAGAGATCGACACCGACCGGGCGCCGGCGGCCGTGGCCGAGGATGCTCTGACAGCGTGGATCTCGGGCAATCCGGCGGACATCACGACTATCACGTCTCCTGACTCGGAGAGCATGTCGGATTGGGACGCAACTAATGCCACTGTGGAGCGGGCCAAGTACGAGCGGGCCTTCGGGGGCTGCTCGATCGGTGATTCCATCGAGCCGGCGAAGGATCTCTCGAAGTACCCGGGCGAGTACTACTGGTTCGCGCTGGAGTGCGGCGGGGACGAGCCCGGTACCGCCATGGTCTCGTTGGACGACGAGAACCGTGTCATCGCGATCGGCGGCAACCCTGAGGCTCCCGAGAAGCAGGATCCCAAGGCCTCCGAGTCCGAGCCCAAGGGCGACGACTCGGGATCCTGATCGATCGATCCAGGGATCAGAGGGGCGGGGCCGATGTCCCCGCCCCTCTTCGGCTTGCGGAGCCCGGTCAGCGGGTGGGCGGCGCCGCGGCGTCGCTCGGAAGTATCCTGCTGTACTGCACCGACGATGGCGGACCACCGGTCGCCGTCGCTTCGATGCGGTCCAGGAATGCCTCCGTGTCCGGGTCGGCGCAACTCTCCACCACCTCGAACGGGTGGTCCCACCACCGGGAGGCGAGCATCCTCTGCCGCACGTCTTCCTCGAACCGCCACCCTATGTGCTTGGCGGGCACCCCGCCGACGATCTCGTACGGCCGGACGTCCTTGGTCACCACTGCGCCCGCCGCGCAGATGGCGCCCGTTCCGATCGTCACGCCGGAAACGATCATGACGCCGTCGCCGATCCAGCAGTCGTGGCCCACGAGCACGCGACGCTTGGGGTTTTCGCTGGCCATCGGCATCCTGCTCCCCGCCGAGTGCTTCGCGAAGAAGGGGGACGTGCTGAAGAGGGACATGTCGTGGTGGCCCAGGCCGATGGAGACCTGTCGTCCGATACTGGCGTAGCGTCCGACCTCGCTGTAGGAGCGGACCATCCCGGAGTTCATGTAGGAGCCAAAGCCCCAGTACGACGTGCCTTGGAGTTCGACCGAGTTGATGCGCACCCCAGGCTCTGCGAACACGGCCCAAGCGCGCCCGATGATGTTCGATACCAGTGCCGCCGGAACCTGCGGGTTCATGCTGTCCTCTCCAGGGCGTCGTTGATGACGTGGACCGTGGTGCGTCGGGGCAGCGGGGTGTGGCCGCCCTTGACCGGATGGTTCAGCTCGTAGGTCCGGTACTCCCCCCGGTGGTGGGGGAAGGACTCCTGGAGCTGCTCCGCGAACTCGAGGTACTGGTCGACCACGTGCGTGACATCGTGGGTGTTCTGGTAGTACACGAACTCGGGACAGCGACCGAGTCGCCGGAAACGCTCGAGGACGCTCAGCCGATACGCGTACTCCTCGGGAATCTGAGACCTGTCCGGCACGCCGAAGCACTCTTGAGCCAGGACATTGATTGCGGACTTGATGTGGTATGTCCGCAGATCTGTCTGTGGAATATCGACCACGGCCCGGGAGCCGGGCAGTTCGGCGGCCATGGCCAGTGACGCGAAAGCACCCGCCGAGCCTCCGTAGAACACGACGTCCTCCAGCGGTACATCGAGCTCTGCCGCAAGCCGGCCCACCGCCCGGCTGAAGAGTGGCACGTAGTCGAGTTCCTGGGTCCCGACCCACCAGCCGCACTCGATGCGCTCCGAGACGTACAGGGTGGGGTCGTTGAGCACCAGTGTTGTTGCCTCGATGTCCGGTGCCCACTTCCAACGCTGGAAGATGGGCAAGGGCTGGTTCTTGCGGCTCAAGGCACTCTGGTTGACAATGACGAGCTTCCGGGTGTCCGGGCGGAGGGTGTACATCGCATCCATTCGAAACCCGAGGGATCGCACGGTGGCCACGCCGCGAGCCGTGCCCTGACGGACGATGTCGGGCAGATCGTGACAGTCGGCACGCGCGCGGGGGAACGGCGGAGTGTCCGGGTTGAAGGGTGAGCCGATCGGTTGCTGAGAGACGAGTCGCTGGAGGTGACCACCCACCTTCAGGCGGAAGTCACGGTCCGAGATGTCGCTGGGCGTCGCCTGGAAAAGACACCGCGGGCGGTGAGTCCTCACCAGGCTCCGGGAGAGGCAGTAGAGGTACCAGTTCTCCGGAAGGTATGAACTGATGCGCACGAGGTCGGGTAGTGCCCGATCCGCAGACATGACGACAAGGACCGCAGCACCGGCTGCCACCGATCCGTCCTCTCGGAGACCGGCGGCCCGCAGTGCGTTGATCTCTCGACTGGCGGTCCGCTCGTAGCGGCTGGTCAGGTCGAGAGGACCGAGATCCTGCGCCGTGATGTAGGCCTCATAGGGCGTGCCGGCCGGATCGATGGTCACGATGAAGTCGAACGTGACGTCGGGAAAATACATGGTGCGGTCTCCCGTGCTCAGCCGCGCTGCGCACGGTGCTTGAGGCCCAGCAGGCGGACGTACATCTGGCCCGCGGTGTTGTTGAGCTCGGAGCTCATGGCCCGGAGGATGCCCGCTTGGCTCTGTGAGCGCCACACGATCGGGTCGTTGTAGAGCGGAGGAAGGATGTCCAGGAGATCGGAGGGCTGGTTCGCCACCATGCCGCCGAGACCGAGGTACTCGGTCAGGGACTGCGGCATGGGCTGGTAGACGACGGGAACGCCGAGGGAGGCGACCTCCATGGGAACCATCTCGAAGGTCGCGTACTTCACGAGGCTCAGCATGATCCGGGTCCTGGAGATACGTTCCGCGAAGTCGTCCGTGAGGAAGGGCCATACTTCGTCGACGTCGATACCGCTCGTGTCGTAGCGGGGCCTGTACTGCTGGAGCGCGTAGAGCGGTACTTCTGGCAGTGCCTGCCGGATCGCGGAGATCCACTCCTTGGCGGGATGGGACAGGAGATAGTCGTCGCTCAGCTTGGCGATGTCGCCCACGAACACGCCCTCCGATTCGCCGAAGGACGCTTGAGGAGCGTCGGGGTAGTGGAGGGTCTTGGGGATCGGGACGAGCAGGTGGCGGATGGCCTGGAGCTGAGGTACCTCGAAGATCGCCTCCGAGAACACCATCATGGTCACCAATCCCGGGAACCGCCGTTCCCACGCGAGCATCTTGGTGCGGATGGCCTCGTACCGGCTCTCTTTGCCGTTGATGGACAGGTTGATGGTGACAGCCCTGCCCAGGGAAGCATGGTGCTCCAGGAGTGCCTCGACCCGAGCAAAGTCCGGACGCTCCGGGTCGCCGACATAGATCATGACGACGTGGGGCTTGAAGCCGTGGAGGTCTTGGGGATCCCCCGTTTCGATGTCCTCCAGATGCACGGAAGCGCCGAAACGATTGAGCGAGTCCACCGTCAGGTGGGACGACTTGAGGATTCCGCCCTTGCGCCACCGCTCCTTGTCCGTCCGGCCGATGACGCAGACGTTGAGAGGCTCTCGAGCGTAGACCGGATCGATGTCACGGGTCCGCCACGGCTGGTGGTCCTTGATGAGGCGGCTCACCGTGGAGGCGACGTCGAGGCCCTCCTTGCCTTCCGTGCGGCCGAGCGACACGGTGGAGATGGATGCGGCCTCCGCCTCGATGGGTTTGGCCCAGTCCTTCTGATGGCTCAGCACCCGCATGGGAACGTCCTGCTCATGGGCTGCGATGGCGAGGAAGGCGTCCGCCATGTTCGGGTGGATGAAATCCTCGAATCCGATGCGGACCGTGGAGGTGTGGAATCCGCACACACCCGTGCCGAGAAGGTGGACGGGCGTGTCGAGGCCGCGCAGAAAGCGGAAACTGAGCACTTTCCGGTACTTGGCGTTGTAGAACTCCTGGAAGTCGTCGGAGAAGATCGAGCCGTGCCACCCGACGACGGCCTTGCGATCGTACCGCTCGATGCCGTCGATGATGGAGTGGACGTGGAACGGCGCGTACTCGATGTCGTCGTCGCAGGTGAGGTAGTACCCCTGGAAGCCCTCGAGGAAGAGGAATTTTGCACGGTCGCCATAGTCCGGTCCGGTGAAATATCGGATGTTGTCGGCCCTGGGGACGTTGTCGGGCACGGCGTCCATGCCATTGAGGTACACGCAGATCTCGTGCGCCTGGACGCGGAGGATCTCGAGCACCGTCGCAAGACCCTTCTCCCGCCCCGGCATGGAGGCGATGCCGATCCTGACCCGGTCGTACGTCCCGCGGGCCGGCTCGGGCAACTGGCGGACACTTCGTCCACTGGCCTCGCGCTCGATGACATCGAGCAGCTCTTCGTCCAGGGAGGATCCATCGATCCGAGCATCGATGGCACGCAGTGCCGCCGACGTGGACCATCTCTCCGGAGCCACCGATTCGAGCCGGTCGGACACCTTCGTGTAGGCCGTGCGGAGAATCGTGTTGGACCGCCGGACGTGCGCCATTTCCTGCAGAAGGGCGGTGTCGTCACGGACTTCGCGTTCGGATACGGCGGTTGCCGCGGCACGGTCCCGCGCGTCGAGAGCCCGGAGCAGCGCGTCTTCCAGGTCCTCCGTCAGCCGCTCCACCTTCCGGCCGACAGACCGTAGTTCCTCGGACTGCCTCGCACCGACCGACTGCAGGTCGTCGGAGTGGCGGGCCCCGACCTCGGAAACGCGCCGCGTCAGATCGTCCACGGCGCGATCACGGTCCCTGTGCGCGAACTCGGAGAGCTCGCGGAGCGCGTCCAGCTTCGCTGAGATCCTGTTGCTGCGTTCCGCATCGGCGTCCCGTGACGTCTTCAGGGCCTGTGCGAGGTCGTGGGACGTCGACTCCCATCGGTCCGTGCTGCGTGCGTGCTGGTCCTTCCCGGTCTCCAGGGCGTTCTCCACCCTTCGGGCCAGTGTCTGGAGCTCGCGCACCACGGCGTCGCGGGCCCCGGCGGTTTCGCTCAAGAGCTGGTCCACCGTGGCCGCCGGTCCCTGAGCCGAAACCAGCGTTTCGAGGTGGTGGAGCGAGGCATCGACGCTCCTCCTCAGGTCGGCGAGCACATCGGCGGTTCCGGAGGTCGGCCCCGAGGCCTCCTGCAGTGCCTCCTTCAGCGCGAGCACCTTCACGCTCGTGTTGTGCAGGCCGTGCGCCATCTCTCGTTGGTGGGTGCGCAGCGACTCCATCAGTGAGCGTTGCGAGGCGTCCTGGTAGGCCACCGGGTTGCTGTCCCGGTGCATGAACACGTAGTTGTCGCTGGCCCCACGGATGTTGACGGTGGTGTACCCCAGTGTCTTCAGGAGCCCGGAGATCTCGTGATAGGCGTGTGGCGTGTGGATCTCGACCGAGAGGATCGGGTGCTGCTCGCCCAGCGTCGTCGTCGCGCCTTTCAGGGTGCGGTACTCGGCTCCCTCGACGTCGATCTTGATCGCCGCCACGCGCCGGTTGCCGATGATCTCGTCGAGGGGAACGCCCGCAATGCCGCCCTGGTCATCCGAGTCTGCCCTGAACGTGCCCCTGTTCGAGGGAATGTTCTGGTGCAGCGAGAGCTGGGCGTGTTCGTCCCAGGTCGCGCAATTGTGCACTTCCACACGGTCGACGACGGAGTTCGCCTCCAGGTTCATCCGCAGCAGCCGGAGGTTGTCCCGCTCCGGCTCGATGGCGATGACCGCGTTGTTGCTGTGCGTGGCGAGATAGACCGAGTGGTTGCCCAGATTGGCCCCGACGTCGACAAGCCAGCCGTCGCCGTCCACAGCTCCGATCAGGAAGTCGAGGAGGTCGTGCTCGTAGAAACGAGCGGTGCGCTTCAGGGTCTGGACGATGTGGTCGTCCGAGTACCCGGTGAACGTGAATGTCCGGCCGGCGGAGGACACGTTGACGGTCTGCAGCTGGGGGGCCTCGGGCATCGTGAGAAACTCGACCTTCATTGATCGTGGGGTGACAGGGCTGAACCGTCGTGGCTGGACGGATCTGGTGCAGGACACGCGTCGCCCGGGGGATCCGGCCTTGTGGGCCGGCTCCGGTGCTTCGACGCTCAGGGGTGGTGCGTGCGACTGGGGTGTCGACTCGGGTCCGCTGTGAGCCGTTTGGGGGACAATCCTTCGTCATCATACTGGTCCGAGCGCGTCCACCCTGGCGGAGCGTGCCGTATGTTGGTCGCCGACCTGCCCCTGGTCCGGGGCTGGGCCGGACGGTCGGTTCAGCGCCCGGCAGTTCCGGGGCTCGGGGGGACACACCTGGTCGGTGAGCGATGCGTCGGTGCTGGCCAGCGGATGTATCGTCATGTTCGGAGAGAGCCTTCCGCACGTCAGCGTATGATTTCCACAGCAGATGTCCCTGCATCGGCCTACATGCCCCCACCCCGCTGGCCCCCACTGACCATCCCCAGCCCCCGACCCCCCACAGGAAGTACGCCATGTCTGAACAGCAGAACGTCGTCGTCGTCGGGCTGGGCTACATCGGCCTGCCCACCGCCGTGGTGCTGGCCAACTACGGGTCCCGGGTCGTGGGCGTGGACATCAACGAGACGAACGTGGCCCAGATCAACCGCGGGGAGATCCCCTTCGTGGAGCCGGGCCTCGAGGAGCAGCTCGCCCGCGTGGTGGCCGAAGGAACCCTCACCGCGACCACGCAGATGCCCCACGGGGACGCCTATGTCGTGGCCGTGCCCACGCCGTTCACGGACAACTACGAGGGAGATCTCTCCTACGTGCGGGCGGCCTCGCGCAGCATCGCCCCGCAGCTGCGCGGTGACGAGCTGATCATCCTCGAGTCGACGTCCCCGCCGCAGACCACCCGGAAGATGGCCGAGCACCTCATCGAGCTGCGCCCGGACCTGTCCCTGGACGGGTCCGACGGGAAGCCGGCGATCCACGTGGCGCACTGCCCCGAGCGGGTGCTTCCGGGGAAGGTGATGGAGGAGCTGATCACCAACGACCGCATCATCGGGGGCATGACGCCCGAGGCGACCCGGCGGGCGAAGGCGCTGTACGCGACGTTCTGCGTGGGTGAGCTGCTGGAGACCGACGACGTCACCGCCGAGATGGCCAAGCTCACCGAGAACTCCTTCCGGGACGTCAACATCGCCTTCGCCAACGAGCTGTCCCTGATCGCCGACCGGCTGGGCATCGACGTGTGGGAGCTCATTGAGCTCGCCAACCACCACCCGCGGGTCAACATCCTGAAACCCGGACCGGGCGTGGGCGGGCACTGCATCGCGGTGGACCCGTGGTTCATCGTCTCCTCCGCCCCGGAGGAGTCCCGGCTGATCCGCACCGCCCGGGAGGTCAACGACTCCAAGCCCGACTGGGTCGTGGCCAAGGTCGAGGAGGCCATCGCCGGGATGGACGTCCCCGTGGTGGCCGCGCTGGGCCTGGCGTTCAAGCCCGACATCGACGACCTGCGGGAGTCCCCGGCCGTGGAGGTCACCCGGCGGCTGGCCCGCGACATCCCGCACGGGACCATCCTGGCCGTGGAGCCGCACGTGGCGGAGCTGCCGCCGGCCCTGCAGGGTCTGAAGAACGTGCGCTTCGCCGAGGTGCTGGACGCCATCAAGCACGCAGATGTGGTCGTGCTGCTCGTGGACCACCAGAACTTCACGAGACTGCCCAAGGGCATCCTCGACGGTAAGACCGTCGTGGACACCAAAGGCCTGTGGCGCCAGGCCCGGTTGCCCGTTCCCAGCACGCACACCAGCACCCTGCCGGCCGTGGCCACCACCCGCTGA
>NZ_JBISWL010000045.1:0-22683 GCF_044462265.1 Kocuria rhizosphaerae | reverse complement strand
TGATGGGGAAATGCGTTATCCGGTTCTTCAGTGATCGCAGGTCACGGCAGCCACAGACTGGCTGGGCGCCACGCACCTCTGCCGGGCGGTCGAGCTGACCGGCGCAACCGCCTCCGGTCCGACGACGCGTAAGCCTTATAACGATGCCACTTCAATTGGGGAACGGTTCGACTTCACTTGGGGTATGCACGTTGCACTCCGGGACCGGCCGCACCCAGCCTGGTTGTGTATGCAAATCCGAAGGTTACTGGGCGTTTCACGGCGAGTTGCCCGGTGCCCGATTGATGGGGGTAGACATGCGCGAACGTACTAAAGGACTGATGGGCGCGGCTTTGGGTGTCGGCGCTCTGACACTGGCCGGCTCCGTGCCGGCGCATGCCGCAGGCGCCGTCACCGAAGGGTCCCAGGCGTACCAGACTGACATTTGCTACGACGACTTCCTAGGCAATGAGATCTGCACCACGATGGAGGGCCGACAGTTGCAGGTGGTACTGCCCAACGGGCGGCAGCTGAACCGGGACAAGGGCACTGTTGTCTCCGAGGGGTACACCTGGGAGGGGACCCATTACACGGTAGAGAGTTCCTACAACTCCTTCACCGTTTACGAGGAGTACACCAGTCCGTGGGATTTCGACGATCAGGTGACCCGTGTCGACACCGCCAGGACGACCAGCGACGCCACCGGGGAGACCTGCGAGTCGACGCAGACATTCGTCGTGGTGGACGGCCAGGAGCGCAACTTCCGTACCGACGTCGTCTGCTACTGAGGCAGCCGTATTCAGCCGGTCGTCGCCACAGTGTGCTGTTGATTTGAGCGTAGCTGTTCTTCGAAGACCTCGGCCGGGGTGTGCCAATCGAGAATGCCTCGGGGCCGGCTGAGGGGAGCAGGGCCCGGGGACCAGGCGCACCGAGGGCGGGTTGAAGGTGTAGCGGTACAGTCGTGGCCGGTATGTCACCTGGACGGGGCGTGTGCCGTCATGGCGGCGCGGTGGTGCCCACATTTTGCCCACACTCCCTGGATCTTTCCCCGTGCCCATGTGGGCACGGGGCCAGTGCCTCAACCACGGTCATGGGATGTCAGGAGTTCGTGTCACCGGGGCCGTTGGCGCTTCATGTCGATGTAGTCGGACATGGGCGTGGCGGATAGGGCGGCGTGGCGGGCGATGATGCCGGGGCTGTAGCCGAGGGTGTCGATGAGGGTGCGTGCGTCGACTTCATGGGTGAGGTCGCGGAGTGTGGCGTTGCGGGCCCGTTGGGCGTCGATGCCGAGGACTTTGAGCCTGCGCGAAAGTGTGGCCGGGTGCAGGTGCTGGCCGGCCCGGGTGCCGGGGAACAGCCACGGGGTGCCGGTGTTGGCGGTGTTCTGGTTCCCGGGGTTCTGCAGGTGCTGCCAGAGCATGGCGGTCAGTGCCTCGGGGATGGCGGTCGGGGTGGCGCCGAGGGTGAGGAGCATGCCTTGCGGGGTCACCGTGAGGTGTTCCCGGCGGAGCATGACGATCTTGTTCAGCGGGTGGGCCCACAGCAGAAGGATCAGCCCGGCCAGGCGGGTCGAGCCGGTGACGTGGCGGTGTTCAAGGCAGTTCCGGACGAGCTCGAGACGCTCGGTGTGGGTGATCATGGGCGTGCTCTGGGCATTGCGGAAGGCCACGTCGATTACCCCGGTGCGGCGGCCCTGCTGGTGGTTGAGCCAGCGGACGAAGGTGCGGATCTGCTTGCGGGTGCTGGGGTCGTGACTGAGGTAGTCGTCGATGTGGAGCTGCTGGAGTTCCTCCGCGAGGGTGTGGTGGTGTTCTTGGAGCCAGATGAGGAACTTCCCGGCTTCGGTGATCTCCTGCTTGGCCGCGTGGGTGCTGGTCTCGAGGTCGGCGTCCGGATTGGTTGCCTGGGCGCGGATGCGCTCGAGGTGGTGCCAGGTGGCGAAGCGTTCGATGAGGTCGGCCGTGCCGTCCTCGGGGAGCTCTGTGATCCTGGTCGCGAGCCAGTGTTCGAAGCGTGCGAGGGTCTCGTTGCCGCGGGCGGGCATCATGCGGTGGTGGACGACCAGCGCGCGCAGGTGTTCGACCGCGGTCGAGCGGGGTAGACGGTCGAAAGCTTCGTGGGTGAGCGCCAGTTTGCGGGCGCCGATGGCTTCCAGCAGTGCCCTGGCCCGGGTGCCCGGGCGCATGTAGGTGTAGACGCTCTCGGGGCGCTGGGTTCCGGCGAACACTTTGATGAGCCGGTGCAGGCGGAGGTCGTCGCCGGGGTTGAGCACGGCGGTGAGGTCGTCGGTGAGGGCGCAACGGATGCAGAGGCCGGCGCGGAATCTCTCGGCTTCGCGGTGGCAGCCGGTGCAGGTCAGGGCGGTGGTGATGCCGGCGCAGTCACGGCAGAGGGGCTCTCGGCCGGGGGAGCGGCCGGGGAGCATGCGGTGTTCCCGGCAGTGCGGGCAGGTGCCGTAGGTGTGGGTGGCCTCGGTGAAGCAGGCCCCGCAGACGGCTCCGTCGGGCCAGTGGACGCGGATCTTGGCGACCTGCTGGTGGCAACGGTCGCAGGCATGCTGACCGGCCGAGCGGGGTCGGCCGCGCTTCTTCCGGGGGGCGAGGTCGGTGAGTGTGGGTGGGCGGACGGATCCGTTCCCGCCGGTGGCCGGGCGCCCAGGGTCAGTCATCGTCGTCGATGATCCGGGCGCGCACGGGGCGGTAGTCGCGCAGGTCGGGGAGGTTCTCGCCGGTGGCCGTGCGGCGTTGCCGGACGGTTTTGGCGTCGGTGGCCGTGTAGGTGATCAGGTCGTTGGGCGTGACCTCGAGGGCGTCGCAGAGGGCGACCAGGACCTTGAAGGAGATCCGCTCGGGCTGCTGGGTCACGATGCGCCAGACGGCGTTGGCGGTGAGGGTGATGCCGCGCTCGTGCAGCAGCTCGGCGAGGTCCTTGGCGGTGTGCACGCCCCGGCGTGCCATGACCTCGCGGACCCGCCAGGTGTAGGTGATCTCGCGTCGGCTCATGGGTCTCTCCTGGGTGCGGGCAGCCCGAGGGCCGCCTGGATGGTGCGGTCGTGGGCCCGTTCCAAGGCCAGGCGCTGGTAGTCGGGGGAGGGCAGGGAGTAGATCGAGGTCGTCGCGGCGTGCTCGTGGCCCAGCTGGAGTTGGACGAAGGTGACGTCGAAGCCCGCCCCGGTGATCAGCTGCGTCGCGTAGGAGCGGCGGAAGGAGTGCAGGTCGAGCCCGGGCGGGAAGCCCAGCTCGTCGACGAAGCCGCGCAGCCGCCCGAGCAGGTGGGACTCGCCGACGATGGCCCCGCTGCTGGTGGGGAAGAGATCGCTCACTGGGCGCCCGTAGCGGGGCAGCCCGTTGCGGATCCAGTCCTGGATCATCTGCGCCGACCACGGCCAGACGGTCAGCACGGAACGGACCTTCTTCGCCGAGCCGCGGTGGGGCTTGCCCCAGCGCACGCGCAGCACCCCGTGCTCACCCAGATAGGGCGCCCGGCTGTTGGACGAGAAGTCCACCACCTGCAGGTGCCGCAGCTCGTTGGCGCGCAAGCCCCAGCTGTAGGCCGTCTTGAACGCGATCGCGTCCCGCCAGGCGGCCACCGCGCCCTTGCGGCCGGAGTCCAGGATCCGTTCGACCTCCAGATCGGCCAGGTCGAATAACGCCTGCAGCTCGGCCTGGGTGAAAGGCCGTTTGGCCGGGCGCGCCTCGGTGGGCTGGGCGTGGGTGAGGCGATTGAGCTCGGTCACGACCTGGCCGAAGACCTGCCCGAACGACCTCGCGCTCTGCTCGCACCAGTCGTAGTGCGGATCGCAGGCGTAGTCGCAGAACAGCTTGATCGCCCCCTGGTAGGAGCGCACCGTCCCGTGGGAGAGGTTGCGCACCGCACGGGCGTGGGAGAAGAAGTCGTCCGCGTCCGCCAGCGTCCATTCCCACGGGTAGCGCCCCGAGAAGTCGATCAGGCTCATCACGACAGCACGCCGGGTCCGGATCGTGGCCGGCGAGAAGTCCTTCGCCCGCTGCTGAGCACCCCATCCGTCCAGGACGCTGGCCAGGAAGACCTCCGGATCGGGGGCCTGCCCACCGAAGGGAGCGAAGAGCACGTTCTCGCCGTCGTGGCCCATGGAGCGTCCTCAGAGTTCGAATCGTGATTGCGATAATCGCACACAAATTGCGTGCAACGCAATAACCGCCCGAGGACGTGCAGGTCAGAAGCCGGATCGACCTGGTCTGCGGAGCTCCTGTCCGCGCCAGGTGCCACACCCGTGCTGACGGTGCGCCAGGGGAATCGGTCCAGGTCAGAAGCCAGTCGGGGGAGCACCAGCACCGTTACCCAAAACTTCACGATGTGCAGAGCGCGCAGATGGAGTCGGTTCTACTTTACATAATGTCGATTATCGGACATTGACCAGGATCGACCCGACCGGCGCCCGTTGGGACCGCGGCGGCTCATCCGCGGCCAGCGTCCTTCGAGCGCCCCATCATCTGCGCGATCCCCTGGATCGGGATGCCCTCACCCTCGTGCAACCGCCGGATCTCCGCCCATACCTCCACACTCAGCACCCGCTTTCTCCCGTCCTCGCCATGAGGACAGGGTCATGCTGGTCGTCCTGTCGACGACGACTGTCTGCTTCCGTCGGGTGCACGTTCCTGCTGGCAGGACGTGACCTGACTTCAGGGGACTCTTTCGGGAATCTCTTGACAGGGGGTTGAGCTCCCCCGGAGACTTTTCCCACGCAGTCGCGTCGCACATTACGCGCGACGTTGCAGTATATGCAGACACCGTGTTGCCGCTCTTGTATCCCTAGCTGATGTCAGTCCACGTCTGATCACCGGCCGCTCCTCACCTACCACTCGGCTCTGGGTCTACTCACCTTCCGCCGTGCAGGGAAGACGTCGGTCCTTGTCCCCACCACATCAAAGATCACAACGCCAGGAGGTCCATCATGAATTCTGTGCGCCGCCTTCTTACGGGCATCCTCAACGACTGGTCCGTCTCAACGCCAACTGCGGCCAACTCCAGTGCTGTCACCGTCAGCTCTTATCCCTACGGAGCCTCGGGGCGACTCAGCGCCGTCCCATGGGAGGGCCTCCAGCTCGATGTCAACGACTGAGAGCGCTGCGACGTCCTCACCGCGTCGACCACCCATGGCTTGACCACGCCGGGACTCGTCCCCGGGTGGACCAGAAGTCCATCCTGAAAAACAGTCACCGTGGGCACGAGGTCACAGCCGTTGTCGTCAAGGCGACGAACGCCCGCGTCGCCGTCGGAACCATCCTGGTGCCCGGTCCGGGGCTGGGAGAGGTGCTGGTGGACGTGCTCACCCGCGGGGTGTGCCCCAAGACCCCGCAGGCCTCGCGACGGACAGCGGGGTCTGGGAAACAGGTCACTTCACCGGGGCCCTCACCTCCTGCATGGGCGGACACCGGCCAAGCACACCACTCCAACGAAGTAGGGAATCACGATGACCACGGCAACCAGCATCCACCCCAGCACCACATCACCTGCACAGCCGGCGTTCCAGGAAACTGAGGACACCGTCCGAGGGTTCCAGGCCCGGCACCTGGAGCAGCCCCGGCACAGCACCTCACCGGTCGGTGACCTCGGGCGTTCCCTCAGCCGGTGGAGTCCCGCGCGGGAACGTCCTGAAGACGACGAAGCCGTCATCACCGCGGTGTTGGTTACCGTCACCCACCGCTCCGCGCGGGAACGTCCCGAAGACGACGAAGTGGTCCCTACCTACACGAGCGAGCCCGCCTGCCGGTCCGTGAGGTAGGGCCCGGGCACTGGACGCAACGGTAGGCGGGTCAACGCCGGTCATGGAGCACACCCCGAGTACATGGCAATAGATCAGGCTGCACCCGCCGGATTGCGGCACGAGCGCTGCCGCGACGCTCTCGTCTCCATTCCTTTCTCACCGCTCTTACCGGGCTGACCGTCAGGGTGGGGGACTGCGCCGACGAGCGGGTTCTCGCGGCGATGACGGACAGATGGAGGGTGTCGGTAGCCCCCAGAGCGCTGCCAACTCCCGCCTCTTCGACATCCGTGCCTACCGGTCCGCCCACGGGAGTTGTTGCATCGCGGGTCCGCGGCGTACCGCGGTCCGCGGAAATGCGCGGTTCATCGGACCGGTCGCCGAGCTCGTGCGGTTGGTCCGTGCCAGCCGCGGGCGGGACACCGGTTCCGTTGACGACACCAGGGTCCGGTCGTGGAAGGCGGGTGGGACCGTGTGAGAAACTTCCGCCAATGAGACGGCCCTTGCCCGGCGAGTGGGTCGTCGGGCGATTGTCGGCCGGTGGCCCCGATCCTCGTGGGCCCACGGGAACATTCTCGTTCTGCGCGACGGTGACAGCGCCGCCATGTCTCTGTGGATCGGGGACGAATGCATCCCTGTGACGACGAGAAGGAGCACCATGAACAGTTTTCACCGGACACACCGGGTTCGGACGCTGGCCGCCGTGCTGGCCCTGTCGGCGGCCGCCGGCCTCACCGCCGGATGCGGTGCCGGAGACGCGCCGGAGCCCGGCACGGAGGCGGAGCCCGGGGACGCCTCACCGGCGCGGGCCAACGCGTCCCCCGGCACTGCGGAGACGGACGAGGACCCTGATGACCAGGCAACCAGTGCCTACACAGGGCCCTACGACAAGGAATTCCGGGCCGACCTGTCGTCCTACGCCGGGCAGCAGGTGAAGCTGACCGGGGAGGTCGCCGACCTGATCCCTTCCCGCTCGTCCCTGGTGCTGGCCAGCCCGGAGGACCCGGACCTGGACCCGTTGCTGGTCAGCGCCCGGTACGCGTTCCCCGAGGCCGAGGAAGGCTCTGACGTCGCGGTCACCGGCACCGTGCAGATGGACTTCCAAGCAGGGGCCGACCAGGACGACACGGACGACGAGGCGGGTTTCTACGACCGCCATGTGGGGCAGCCATACTTGGACCAGGCCGAGCTGAGCAGCACAACATCCGCTGGTCGGTAGCGAATCGGTTCAGGCGGGGCGCAGTTCGACGGTGAGCAGCTGGGGCGGGGCGTTGATCCGCATCGGCAGCAGGCTGAACCCGATCCCGCAGGTCACGAACATGGCGTTGCCCTCGGACCCGTAGTCCGCCGGTGCCAAGCCGTCGGCCACGAGCTCCTCCTCCTCGGTCAGCCCGAGGTAGGACCAGTGCGACAGCAGCGGCAGGGCGATCTGACCGCAGTGGGTGTGCCCGGCCACGGCCATCGGCGCGCTGTGCGGCGGCAGGTCCGGAAAGGTCGTGGGGTTGTGCATCAGCACCAGCCGCGGCGCTGCCTCGGGCGTCTGGCCGAGGGCTTTCGCCGGGTCGGCCTCCCCCACCGATGCCGGCCCCATCCCGACGATGAACAGTCCCGGCCCGGGGCGCAAGTCCCGGGCGGGGACGGCGGCCGCCTCGTTGGCCAGCACCTCGATGCCGTGGTCTTCCAGCGCGATGGTGAGCTCGTCGACGGCACCGACGGCGTAGTCGTGGTTGCCCATCACCGCGTACACCGGGATCTCCGTCGCGGTCAGCGGCTCCAGCAGGCCCACAACGCCCTGGATGCGCTCCTGCAGGCTGGCCTCGCTGTGGTACAGGAAGTCCCCGGGGACCAGCACGGCCTCCGGGTCCGCAGCCACGGTTCGAGCGACCACGCGTTCGATCATCCCGGTGTTGTCCCACCACATGCCCACCTGCAGGTCGGAGAACACCATCACCTCGGCCCCGCTCCAGTCCTGGCCCAGTCCGGGGATCCGCGCCTGGATCCGCTCCTCGTCGAGGATGAACCGCGGCTCCACCGCCGCGCCGTAGACGCCCACCGCCAGGCCCAGGATGGCGAGAGCAGCCACCAGGCCGGTGAAGAAGGAACGGAGGTGGCGGTGCCGCCGGCCGGGGTCCGCGCCGCCGTCCGGGCTCGCTGGGTGGCTCATCGACGTCCTTCGTGTGGGCTGTGGAGCGACAGGTGCCTCCGCGCCAGGGGACGATGCTGCCGCCCCCGCTCACGGGTCTTCCACACTAGCGTCCCCCTCGGTGCCGGCGACGGCTCCTGGTGTTCCGTCCCCTGCCCCGGGGATCGGGCCGACTACGGTCGGGACGCCGGCCGGAGACGCTTGCGGCCGGCGACAAGCACCGACGGCTAGGGTGGGACGTAACGGACCGACGCACGCAGCCTGGAACAGAGATCACCGCAGAGCCGAGGAGCACGCTGATGACGTACCGCACACTGACCGTTGCCGTGGCCGGCCTGACCGGCTTGTTGCTGACCGGGTGCCAGGACGAGACCAGGCTGACCCAGCTGGACCAGTCCGGGGTCTCCACCGAGGAGCTGGTCGGCGAAGAGATCACGCTCACCAATGAGGTGGAGGGCATCTTCGGTGAGGAGTTCCTGACCATGGGCGATGAGCAGACGGTGGTCTTCGTGACGGAGATGCCCGAGGGCCTGAGCCCGGGTGACGAGGTCGAGGCCACCGGCGTCGTGGAGGAAGGCGACCTGTTCAGCGAACCCGGTGACCGGGACCGGCTGATGCTGCTCACCGACGAGGAGAACGCGAACTACCTCGTCAACCGGGGGCCCGAACCCTACCTCACCGACGCCACCGTCACCGTGGCCGAGTAGGAAGCTGAGCCGCCGGCGCCCCGCGAGGTGGTGCCGGCGCGGACGGCACCACCACCGGGCCCCGACGACGACGGAGCACCTGTGCACCGCGCCGGTGCTGTGCACAGGAACCCCTTCGTGGTGCTGCCGGCGGGCCGCTACTCCCCGGCGCCGTGATCGAGAAGTTCCCCGGGCTACTGGAGGGCGCGGACCCCACCACCGCGGCCTCGTCGTCGACGAGCACGAACTCGGCGTACAGCACGCAGGGCGCCCGGTAGAGGAAGATCCGGATGCCGTCACGGATCGGCGGCTCGCAGCAGGAGCGCTGGGCGTGGTGGGTCAGCACGTCGTTGGAGGTCTCGCCCGTGTACAGGTGCACCTCCACTCCCCCGGCCCGCGGCGGTGCGCAAGGAGTTGTCCATGGAGCCCTCGGGCACGAAGTAGGGGTTGCACACGCTCATCCTCCATCGAGCGCCGGCGAACAGGTCGTTGGTAGTTGAACAGCTGCAGGTTCGACTCCTGGGCCAGCTCCGGCCCCGAGGGCAGCACTTGGCACGCCACCTCGCCGGGGGACGTCTCAGGTCCCGGGACCGGGGTGCGTCCGGCGACCACGTCGTCGTGCTCGCAGTACGCGTCCGTGGCGAAGAGCACGTCCAGGTGCCCGACCGCAGGGCCCCGAACACGGACCATCAGCCCCCGCAGCCACGGGCGCACCGGCGGCATCCTCCGGCAGGGGATCCCGGCCGGCTCCAGCCGGTGCACCATCTGCCGGTAGCCGGGGTGCCCCACGGATCCGAGGTGGTCGATCTGCACCCGCACCGTGACTCCCCGCCGGTGGGCGTTCTCCAGCACGGCGACCACCGGCTCGGTCGTGGGATCGGCGCCGATGCCTTGCCGGTCGACGAGGTCCACGGCATGGCCCGCGTGGCCACACGGTCGGGACGCCCGGCTGTTGGCGTCGCGGACCTCGCCGACGAGCCCCTCGACGACGTCTTCCCGGGCCACAGCGGAGGCTTCTCCGGCCGTCGCCGGCAACCTCGTCGGCGGGCTGCTGCTCATGGCCCTCGCCCACGCCGTGCGGGTCCAGAGCACCCACCCGCCGGGCTGACCCCGGGCCCCGCATCCGGGATCGCACACGTTGATCCGGGCTCGTGCCGCCCTCCACGGGCATCGGCCCCCACCCCGGGGGTGGTCAGAGTCCGGGGCCGGCCGAGGGCCGGCGCGCGGCGCCGTCGGCCGGTACCGGCCGGTCCCCGTCGAGATCCGAGTGCTCCAGGGCGAAGTCGGCGTTGAACTGCAGCGCCCGCTCCCGGGCCTGCGCGGCCCGACGCGCGGAGGCGCCGGGAGCCACGGTGAGATCCACGTAGACGACAGGCCTTCCGTGCTCCGCCTCGAGCCCGGCACGCACCGTCTCTGCGCGCGTGCTGTCCGGGGCGCACGGACCCGTGCCCAGGAGCACGAGGGCCTCCTCGACGTGGGGCCGGGCGTCCAGGGTGCGGGACATCATGGCGGGCAGGCGCGACTGGAGGGCCGAGAAACCGACCAGGGCGGTGGCCGTCCCCGCAAGCCACGCGCCCGCGGCCGAGACCGCCAGCGATGCGACGAGTTTCACGGTTCTCCTCCTCCCGCCTGCCGTGGATCGACCGGCTGCTGCGCCGGGCGCCCGGCGGCACGGGCCGCACCATGGGCGGCTGGGGCGCCCGCCGCCACCACCGTGCCCGGGTGAACATCCGAAGAACACCGCCTATTCCGGACGCCCGGACCATGACGGGGGTGGTCCGCCGCTCCGGCGTGGTGTCGGTCCGCTGGGGCACAATGGAAGGACAGCGAGGACGCCCTCGCGAACGCGCACGAGAGGCCGGGGACGATCATGGTGTGGGAGTGGCTCGTCGACAACGCGTGGCTGTTCTGGTTGCTTGCCGTCATCGTGCTCGCGGCCGTGGAGATGCTGACCCTGGACTTCCTCTTCCTCATGATGTCGGCGGCCGCACTACTCGCCTTCGGGCTGAGCTGGATCACCGACAACTTCGTCCTGCAGGTCGTGACGTTCGCGATCGCCTCGGTCCTGCTGATCTTCCTGGTGCGGCCGGTGGCCCTGCGCCGCGTCAACCGGTCGACGCCCGAGACCGTGTCCAACGCGGCGCGGCTGATCGGACTGCCCTGTCAGGTGCTGGACCCGGTCACGGCCCGCAGCGGCCTGGTCCGACTCGAGGGCGACACCTGGAGCGCGCGCTCCGCGACCGGGGAGCAGCTTCCGGCCGGCACCGACGTCTTCGTCCACCGGATCGAGGGAGCCACCGTGGTCGTGGCTCCGTACCCCGCCCCGACCGCCGAGGGACGCTCCGCCCCGAGCCCGTCCTTCTGACCAAGCCGCCCCCGCGCAACGAGAGAGGCACCCGTGGATCTCGCCGTCGTCATCCTGCTCGCCGTCCTGGTCGTCCTGGCCTTCATCATCCTCGTCCGATCGGTGCGGATCATCCCGCAGGCCCGGGCCGGGATCGTGGAGCGCCTGGGCAAGTACCGGACCACCTTGAACCCCGGACTGCACTTCCTGATCCCCTTCATCGACCGGCTGCTCCCCCTGATCGACCTGCGCGAGCAGGTCCAGTCCTTCCCGGCGCAGTCGGTGATCACCGAGGACAACCTGGTCGTCGGCATCGACACCGTCGTGTACTTCCAGGTCATGGACCCGCGCGCCGCGACCTACGAGATCGTCGACTACATCCAGGCGGCCGACCAGCTCACCTCGGCCACGCTGCGCAATGTCGTGGGCGGCCTGAACCTCGAGGAGGCCCTGACCTCCCGGGACAAGATCAACGCGGAGCTGCGAGGCGTTCTGGACTCCACGACCGGCCGGTGGGGCATCCGCGTCTCGCGGGTGGACATCAAGGAGATCACTCCCCCGCCGTCGATCCAGGACTCGATGGAGAAGCAGATGCGCGCCGAGCGGGAGCGGCGCGCGGTCATCCTCACCGCCGAGGGCGACAAGCAGTCACGGATCCTCATGGCCGAGGGGCAGCGGCAGGCGGCGATCCTCTCCGCGGAGGGCGAGGCCAAGGCCGCGATCCTGCGGGCCGACGGCGAGGCCCAGGCGATCCGCAAGGTCTTCGACTCGATCCACCGCGCCCGGCCCACGCAGAAGCTGCTCGCCTACCAGTACATCCAGACGCTCCCGAAGGTCGCCGAGGGCAGCGCGAACAAGATGTGGATGATCCCCGCCGAGCTGGGTGACGCCCTTCGCGGGGTGGGCGAGTTCCTCTCCCGCCCGGACGAGGACGGAAAGGGCCCGCGCCGGAGCTGGTCCGAGGCCGTGGACGAGGAGGCGGAGCCCGAGCCGCGCGGTGACGAGGAGTCCCTCGTGACGCCCGAGGCGGTGCGCGTGACCGAGGAGGACCTCAAGCCCAACCTGGAGCGCACCACGGTGGACCCCGACGAGTTCACGATGCCCCGGCCCTCCAGCATCGATCCCGAAGCGCCCGTGAGCCTGGACGACACCACGCCCCCGGAGGACCGGTCCCGCTGACCCGCGCCGCCCGGGAACATCCCTGGGCCCCACCGCGTTGCACCCAGAGGATCACGGGTCCCGGACCCACCGTCAGCCCGAGCGTGCGCCACCCCCGTGGCCACCGTCAGTCATTGGAGGAACCACCACTATGAGCGATCGCAGCCTCAGGGGAATGCGGCTGGGCTCCCAGTCCATGGAGACCGAGGCCGGCGTCGAGCCGGCCCCGCGCCAGCGGGTCGAGTACCGCACCGTCGACGGCGAGTCGGTCACGGTGACCTTCGCCGCGGAGGCCGAGATCCCGCCGGTCTGGGTCTCCAAGACGGGCAAGGAAGCCGTGATCGTCAACGGCGAGAAACCCGAGAACCCCAACGAGAAGCACCAGCGCACGCACTGGGACATGCTCCTGGAGCGGCGCAGTACGGACGAGCTGGAGGAGATCCTCCAGCAGCGCATCGATTTCTACCGTCAGAAGCACGCGCTGTGAGCCGTTCCTGACCATCAGCACGCGCGAGGGGCCGCCACCGGGGACACGGGTGGCGGCCCCTCGCGTGTCGGCAGACCCCCGGACGGCACGGGCCGCCGGGACGCCTGCCTCGGCGGATCAGCGCCGGGAGAACCGCTGGGCCAGGGTGCGAGCCCGCGCGGAGAGTCCCCACTGGGCCACGCGCATGACCGCCTCCCGCGTCACATCGGGGCTCATCTTCGACTGCCCCTCGGCGCGCTCGACGAAGGTGATGGGGACCTCGGCGACGGTCAGTCCCGCCCGCTCGGTGCGCCAGCCGAGGTCGATCTGGAAGCAGTAGCCCTTGGAGTCCACGGTGTCCAGACCGATCCGCTCGAGGGTCTCGCGGCGGAACGCCCGGTACCCGGCTGTGATGTCGTGGATCCGGGAGCCCAGGAGCGTCCGGGCGTAGAGGTTTCCGCCGCGCGAGAGCAGCTGGCGCTGCAGCGGCCAGTTCACCGTGCGCCCGCCGGGGACGTACCGGGAGCCGATGGCCAGGTCCGCGCCGTGTTCTATCGCCTCCAGGAGCAGCGGCAGCTGCTCGGGCTGGTGCGAGCAGTCGGCGTCCATCTCGACCAGGACGTCGTAGCCACGGGCCAGCCCCCAGCGGAACCCGGCGATGTACGCGGCTCCGAGGCCCTCCTTGCCGGCGCGGTGGAGAACGTGGATGTCGGGGTCCGAGGCGGCCATCTCGTCGGCGAGCCGGCCCGTGCCGTCGGGGCTGTTGTCATCCACGACCAGGACGTGCCCGTCCGGAACCGCCCGGCGCAGACGGTCCATGACGGTCGGCAGCGACTCGCGCTCGTTGTAGGTGGGGATGACGGTCAGTACGCGCACCGGGCGGGGTCCTTTCAGGATCAGATGCACCACAGGGCAGGCTCCCCCGCCTTCGGACCAGGTCAGCCCTGAGGGGATGCTGACCTGTTTTCTAAGGACGGAGGAGCCTACCCGGCAGCAGTTGCCCAGCCTATCCTGCGGGGTGCACGTCACCAACATCACCGGTCACGGCGGAGCGTCACACGGATCCCGGGACCGCACCGGGACCCCGTGCCGTCGGGCCCGGACGCCTGTCAGAAGCCGGGTGAGCGGAAGAGCTCCACGCCGTCGAGCACCGTCTGCCGGCACACGGGAAGGGACGGGCCGTCGAGGGCCGGCAGCAGCGGGGTGCGGGCGCGCGGATCGGTGCTCCAGGAGGCACCGGTCCCCTGCGCCTGCTGCACCATGAGCGCGTCGACGTCCCAGACGGCGAAGGTGGCAGGGGTTCCCGGGGCCAGCTGCCCCTGCATCGGGTCGGGGGTGCGCGCGGCCCGCCACGCGCCGCGGGTGCACGCGAGGAAGGCGGCCCGTGCGGAGATCCGCTGGCCGGGGTCGTGGTGCTCGAGGCAGGCCCGCACGGTCTCCCACGGAGAGAGGGGCACCACGGGGGCGTCCGACCCGAGGGCGACCGGCACCCCGGCCCGGTAGAAGTCCGCCAGGGGGTTCATCGCGGCGGCGCGGACGGGGCCGAGGCGCTGCTCGTACAGACCTCCCGGCCCGCCCCAGGCGGCGTCGAAGCCGGGCTGGACGGACACGGTCACGGAGTGCCGGGCCAGCCGTTCGATTCCCTCCGGGTCGATCATCTCTGCGTGCTCCAGGCGGTGCCCGGCACTCTGCAGGCCCCGCTCCCCCACGAGCCCGGCCGCACGGTCCAGGCCGTCCAGGACGACGTCCATCCCCGCGTCCCCGATCACGTGGAATCCCCCCTGGAGGCCGGCCTCCGTCGTCGCGGCGAGGTGCGCGGCCACCGCCTCCGCGTCGAGATAGAGGTCACCCGTGCTGTCCGGGGCGTCGGCGTAGGGCGAGCGCAGGGCCGCGGTCCGGGAGCCGAGGGCGCCGTCGACGCACAGGTCCCCTGCGAGCCCGACGAGGGACTCGTGGCGCTCGACGGTCCGCCCCAGGAGGGCCCCCAGGGCGGTGTCGAAACGCTCGACGACCGAGCGGGCCTGCGCCGCGGTGGCCACGAGCTCCCCGCGGTACGGCACGACGCGCGGGAGCGGGTTCTCGGTGCCGATGCCGTGGTTCGCCATCGCCGTCAGGCCCACCAGGTCCTCGAACGGGGCGACCTGCTCGGCGCCGGCCTCGACGAGTGCCACGTACCCCTGGGAGGCCGCGTGCCGCAGGGCCAGCCGGTGCATCGCCGCCCGCCGTGGCGGGTCGAGGTCCAGGACCGCCGCGCGCACCAGGTCGTGCGCCCGGCGCTCCACGCGGCCGTCGCCGAGCCAGCCGTCCACACCGCCGAGAGGGAGCCGGTGGCCCAGGGCCGAGGAGACCACCCCCGAGTGGACGTCCACCCGGGTGAGGTACACCTCCCGTCCCCCGGTGGCCCGGTCGAGCTCCTCCGCGGTGGGGGCCCGGCGCTCAGGCCACCGGGACTCGTCCCAGCCCGAGCCCAGGACCACGCCGGTGCCGCCGGCCGCGGCCCCGGCGACGGCGTCGAGCAGCTCCTGGAGCGTCGCCGCGCCCGCGAGATCGAGGGTGGACAGGGCCAGGGCCGTCTCGGTCACGTGCACGTGGGAGTCCACGAACCCCGGGGCCAACAGCCGCCCGTCGAGGTCGACCACGTCCATGGTCGAGTCCTGCAGGGACTGCGCGGCCTCCTCGGAGCCGACCCAGGCCACCCGGGCGCCGTCCACGAGCAGGGCCGTGGCGAACGGGTCGGCGGGGCTGTAGACGGAGCCGTTGCGGTAGAGGACGGGCCGGCGGGCGGGAGGAGCGGAACTCACGGGTCTCCTGTTCGGGGCGGTGCTGCGGGACGGTGGTGCGGGGCGGTGCTGCGGGGCGGTGGTGCGGGACGGTGGTGCGGGACGGCCGGTCGACGGGGGCTCAGCGGAGGGCGGGAGGTCAGTCCTCGAAGCCCGAGTGTGCCACCACGCCGCGGCGCACGAGGGCGATCGCCCGTTGGCACTGGGCGCGCAGCGCCGGGTCCAGCAGGTCGATGGAGGCGAGCTGGTCGAGCATGTCGACGACCTGCTTGGCCCAGCGCACGAAGTCCCCGGCCGCGAGCTCGGTGCCGTTGAGCGCCGTGCTCAGCGTGGCCCCGCGCGCCCACAGGTACATGGGCTCGACGAGTCCGAACTCGGGCTCCGCGGTGAGCTTGAGGTGGTGCTCCTGCTCGCGGTCCGTGAGCCCGGACCAGTGGCGCACCACGGTCTCGGCGGCGCGGTCCATGGCGGCCGAGGGCAGGACGGGCTGGAAGCGCTGCTCCTCCCGCTTGGCCTGGTAGACGAGCAGGGTCACCACGCCGGCCGTGGCGGCGGGGTCGAGGCCGTGGAGGAAGCCGTCGCGCAGACACAGCGCCAGGAGCAGGTCCCGGTCCCCGTAGATCCGGCGCAGCTGCTGGCCGGCCGCAGTGGGCCGCAGCTCTCCGTCGGGCAGGGTCTCGAGGTAGCCGAAGGACCCCAGCACCTGCGAGACCCGGTCGAAGGTCTTGGCGATCGAGTTGGTGCGGTTCTCGATCTGGCGCAGCAGTCCGTCGGTGTCCCGGCGCAGGGTCCACCACCGCTCGGCCCAGCGGGCGTGCGACTCCCGGTCCGAGCACCCGTGGCACGGGTGCGCCCGCAGCGCCCGGCGGACCTCGGTGATGCGCCGTTCGGCCGCGCTCGTGCCGCGGTCGAACTGGATGCCGCGGCTGCCCCCGCCCCCGCGGGGCGGCCGGTGCTCGTGCAGCGCGTTGCGGATGGAGGACGCGAGGTCCCGGCGCTCCTTGGGGGTGCGCCCGGTGAAGTGCTTGGGGATCCGGATCCGGGAGACCGGCTCCAGCGGGCCGTCCAGGTCCTGGGCCCCGACGCGACGCAGCTGGTGGTCGATGGTGAGGATCGAGGGACGGGGGTCGTCCCGCTGGGGATCGGTCGAGAGGATCACGGCGTACCCGGCGTTGCGTCCGCGCGGGATCTCCACGACGTCCCCGGGCAGCAGGTCGTGCAGGGACGCGACGGCGTCGGAGCGCCGTTGCCGGGAGAGGGTCTTCTCGGCGGCGCGCTCGAGCTCCGTGAGCTCCCGCCGCAGCGCGGCGTACTCCGTGAAGTCGCCCAGGTGGCAGGTCATGGCCTCCTCGTAGCCCTTCAGGGACTCCTCCTGGGAGCGGACCCGGCGGGCGAGGCCCACCACGGAGCGGTCGGCCTGGAACTGGGCGAAGGAGGACTCGAGGATTTTCCGGGACCGCCGGGCGCCGAACTGGGCGATCAGGTTGACCGACATGTTGTACGTCGGCCGGAAGCTGGAGTTCAGGGGGTACGTGCGCTTGGACGCCAGACCGGCGACGGCTCGGGGGTCCATGCCCGGCTGCCACAGCACCACGGCGTGGCCCTCGACGTCGATGCCCCGCCGGCCGGCGCGGCCGGTGAGCTGGGTGTACTCCCCCGGGGTGATGTCCACCCGGGACTCGCCGTTGAACTTGTCGAGCTTCTCGAGCACCACGGAACGGGCGGGCATGTTGATCCCCAGGGCAAGGGTCTCCGTGGCGAAGACGGCCTTGACGAGCCCCTCGGCGAACAGCTCCTCCACGAGCTCCTTGAACGCCGGCAGCATCCCGGCGTGGTGGGCGGCCACGCCGCGCAGCAGACCCTCGCGCCACTCGTAGAAACCGAGCACGTTGAGGTCGGCGGCCTCGAGCGTGGCCGCGGTCTCGGCCACCCGGGCGCGGATGGTCTGCTGCTCCTTCTCGCCGGTGAGCCGGATGTCGGCGGCCACGCACTGCTCCACCGCGCCGTCGCAGCCGGCCCGGGAGAAGATGAACGTGATGACGGGCAGCAGGCCCTCGGCGTCCAGGCGGCGGATCAGCTGGGGCCGGGACACCCGGCGCGTCTCCGGGTTCGGGCGGTGGCCGTCGCCGCCGTTGCGGCGGGAGAAGCGGTCCCGGGAACGTCCACCGGGTCCGCGTCCGCCGCGGCGCCCCCCGCGCGGCTGCTCGGCGCGCGCGAGCTGGAGCAGCTCCGGGTTCACCTCCGGCTCGTCCCGGCCGGGACCGAGCCGTTCGGCTGCCTCCTCGACGGTCGTGTCGTCGACGAACAGGTCGAGCAGCCGCCCGCCCACCTGCACGTGCTGCCACAGCGGGACCGGCCGGTGCTCGGAGACGACGACGTCCGTGTCGCCCCGCACGGTGTCCAGCCACGCCCCGAACTCCTCGGCGTTGGAGACGGTCGCGGACAGCGAGACGAGCTGCACGCTGTCCGGGAGGTGGATGATGACCTCCTCCCACACGGCCCCGCGGAAGCGGTCGGCCAGGTAGTGCACCTCGTCCATGATCACGAAACCGAGGTTCAGCAGCGTCGGGGAGTCCGCGTAGAGCATGTTCCGCAGGACCTCCGTGGTCATCACCACGACCTCCGCCTCGGAGTTCACGGAGGTGTCCCCGGTGAGCAGGCCGACCCGGTCTGCCCCGAAGGCGCGCGAGAACTCGTGGAACTTCTGGTTGCTCAGCGCCTTGATGGGTGTCGTGTAGAAGGCCTTCTGCCCGCGGGCCAGGGCCAGGTGGACGGCGAACTCCCCCACCACGGTCTTCCCGGCGCCCGTGGGAGCCGCCACGAGGACCCCGCGGCCGGCTTCGAGGGCCCGGCACGAGGTCTCCTGGAACTCGTCCATCCGGAACTCGAGCCGGTTCTGGAACGCTGCGAGCTCGGTCCTGGCGTGGGCCGCGCGCTGCTTGGCGGCCAGGTATCGGTCGGCGTGGGAGGACATGCGTCCACCCTACTGCGCGGCGGCGACGGGAGGCCGAGCGCGGGACGGCCGTTCGCGCGGGGCCTCACGGGGCGGTTCGCGCGGGTCCGCCGGCCGGTGCCGGGAGGCCGCACGGGACCGGTGCCCGGGGCCGCGGCGGATCGGGCCACGGAGTCGCGCCCGGTCGGGTCCCGGGAGCCGACCGGGCAGGGCCCCGGGGTAGGGCCCGGTCGGGCCCCGGGGCCCGACACGGTCAGTCCTCGGGGTCGCGCCCGAGGCGCTCGAGTTCGTCGGCGGAGGTCCCGGCGTCGGCGGAGGCGCCGGTGGTCTCCGCGAGCCGGGCCGCACGGCGCGCCCGCCGGCGGTCCAGGACCAGGCACAGACCCACGGCCACGAAGAACAGCGCCAGCAGCGGCACCGCGAGGTAGAACATGGTCATCGGGTCCGGCCCCGGGGCGGCCATGGCGGAGACGACCGCGACCAGGACCACGACGATGCGCCAGCTCCTGAGGATCGCCCGGCCCGAGAGCACACCCAGCATGTTCAGGCCCACGAGGAAGACGGGGAGCACGAAGGCGACGCCGAAGGTCAGGATCAGCTGGAGGAAGAACCGCAGGTACACGTCCGCGGAGATGAAGTTGGTGCCGCCCACCGGGGTGAACGCGGTCAGCGCGTAGACCGCGGTGGGAAGCGTGAGCACGGCGACGGCGATGCCGCTCAGGAACAGGGGCACGGCCGCCGCCAGGAAACCCGTCGCGGTCCGGCGCTCGTCGCGGTGCAGCGCCGGGGTCACGAACGCCCAGAGCTGGTAGAGCCACACCGGGCTGGCGAGCACGAGGCCGAGGACGAGGGAGACCTCCACCATGATGTTGAAGGACGAGCCCACGGCCGAGTAGTTGATGGTGGCCTCGCGGCCCTCCGCCTCGGTGAGCCGCTGGAGGGGTTCGGTGATGTAGCCCATGAAGGGCTCGTAGAGCAGGAACCCCCCGACCATGCCCACGACCGTGGCCACGGCGGCCTTCGTCAGCCGGTTGCGCAGCTCCCGCAGGTGCTCGGCCAGGGCCATCTGGGCCTGGGGGTTGGCCTTGCGCGAGGACCGGCGCGGCTTGGGGGCGCGTGGGGTCTGCGGGGACATCGGGACCTTCGGGACGTCGGACGGACGGTCGGGCGAGCGGTCGGCCTGCCCGGGGGAGGCGGAGCGCTCGGGCGGGACGGTCAGGCGGGCGGGTTGCCGGGACGCTGCTCCGGGTCGCGCGGGGCGCCGGGTGCGCCGTCCCGGGTCTCGTCCTGGCCGTTCTGCACGGGCTTGCCGTCGATGACGACGTCGGAGCCCTCGGCCCGGTCGTCCTTCTTCATCTCCTTGACCTCTGACTTGAAGATCCGCAGCGACTGGCCGAGGCTGCGGGCCATGCCCGGCAGCTTGGGGGCGCCGAAGAGCAGCAGGATCACCAGCAGGATGATCAGGATCATGATGGGGCTGTCGAAGAGCCTACCCATGGGACATTCCTTTCCGTTCAGCCCTGCGGATGTCGCTGATCCGCTGCGGCTGGCCCCTGCGGTCCTTGCGTTCCATGCGGCGTCGCAGACGGGCGTCTTGTCGTTGGTGTCGGCCGAACCGGTAGTCGGCCAGGGCTTCTCCCACCGGTGTGAACAGGGCGGGCTCCGGCCGGGACCGGACGGGACGCGGCACTCCCGAGGCGGCGGCGTCCCAGCGCCCGGCGAAGTCCCCGGCGGCCGCCTCGGTCTCCCTCAGCAGCACCAGGAACGTCCGGACCAGTCGCCACAGCACGAGCCCGAGGAACGCCGAGCCCAGCAGGACGAGGACCGTCCACAGTAGGACCCAGGACCACCAGAGCATGGCCCCAGTATAGGTGGAGGAGTCAGGACGGATCGGACGGCCCGTAGGGCCCCAGCGCAGAGTTCACCCAGAGTTCCACCTGCTCGGCGACGTCGTCGGGACCCGCCACGGCGAGCTGTCCGCCGTAGCGGCCGACGAGGGAGCAGACCGCCTCGACCGTCTGGAACCCCACGAGAGCGGCCTCGTGGTCGGCCGCGGGACCGGTGCGGGCGCCACCGGGCGCCCGCACCACGGCGGTGCGGCTCGCGCAGTACTGGTCGGCGATCCACCGGGCGCGGCGGTCGGTGACGAGCACGACCTCCACGGTGTCCGGCGCGCCCGGGACGGGCGGCGCGGCGGCGGCCGCCTCCTGGACGGCGGGCCGCTCCCCCGCCGGCCCGGCGTCCTCGACGGCGGAGATCCGGTCGAGCCGGAAGTTGCGCATGCCCTCGGCGTTGAGGCACCAGGCGCGCACGTACCAGTGGGTGTTCGAGGAGAACACCTGCACCGGGTCGACCACTCGCTCGGTGAGCTCGTCCCGGGACGGGACCACGTAGCGGATCCGCAGCCGGCGGCCCTCCTCGACCGCCCGTCGAACGGTGGCCATGACGTCGGCCAGCGCGGGGGCCGGCGCGTCGGTGGTGGGCCGGGCGCCCACGGCGTTGGCGAGCACCCCGGCGTCACCGGCCGCGCCCGCGACCTTCGCGATGGCCGAGGCCACGGCCACGGAGTCCCCGCCGGGGACGGTGCGCAGGGTCTGCAGGCCCACGAGCAGCGCGGAGGCCTCGGGCTGGGTCAGTCGCACGGGGTCGGAGAGCTCGTCCGCGTTGGAGAGGTACACGTGGCCGTCGTCCCACTGCGCGTCGATCAGCTGGTCGGGCATGTGCCCGGGCTTGCCGCAGACGAACAGGGTGTTGAGGTCGGCGATGAGCTCCTGGTCGGTGATCCCGAAGCGGCGTGCGGTCTCCTCCAGCTCGGCGCCCTGGTGGGCGTAGACCCACCGGACGATCTCGAGCAGCCGGGAGAGGTGGTCGGCCGTGGAGAGCTTGTTCCGGGTGCCCTTCCGGGACTTCCGGCTCCAGTCGACGGCCAGGCCCCGGAAGGTGGCCTCGGCCGCCGCGGCGCTGCGCAGACGGCGCACCACCGCGGCGCGGACCTCGGCCTGGAGGGTGGGCGCAGTGCCGTCGCCGTCGGCGGGGACGACGACGTCGGGACCCGCCGCGGCGATCTCCTCGGCGAGGATCTCCGTCTCCGCGAAGGGGATGTGCAGCCGGTCCCAGGCCTCCGGCCGGTCGCCGCGACCCGGGCCGGGCTCCTGGTGGGAGGCCATGCGGCGCAGCATGAGGGCGTGGCCGGGTCGGGCCAGGACCTCCACCGTGCGGGCGGGCGCGTGCGAGACCATGGCCGAGAGCGCCTCGTTCATGGAGAAGTCCGCCGGCGGGGCGAACTCCCGCCGGGTGACGGTGACGTCGGACATGATCCGGGACAGCCGGAAGGTCCGGGAGTCCTGGCGGTCGAGGTCCCAGCCGACCACGTACCAGTTGCCGTAGCGGGAGCCGATCCCCCAGGGCCGCAGCCGCCGGGTGGTGAGCTGGTCGGTGGACCGGGCGAGGTAGTCGAAACGGACCTCCCGGTGGCGGACCACGGCGGAGAGCAGGGGCTCGAAGGACGGTTCATGGGCGGTGAGGGTGGGCTGCAGCAGCGCCGGTGCGTCGTCGCCGGGCAGCCCGTCGATCGCCGGTTCGAGCTTGCGCAGTGCCCGGCGCGCGAGCTCCCCCAGCGAGGCGTCGGTCCAGGCGTTGGCCGCCAGGGCGAGCACCGCGGACTCCTCCGCGGTGAAGCGCAGGGGCGGCAGCGTGAAGGATCCCCGCGGGATCCGGTACCGGTGCCCGTGGGTGTCGTCCGGGAAGAGGGGGTCCTCGGAGACCTCCTCGATGGGGTAGCCGAGATCGCGCAGCTCCGCCTTGTCGCGTTCGAACATCCGCTCGAACGCCTCGTCGGAGGCCGACTCCGCGTACGACGGAACGGCCTCCCGCAGCTCGGCGCGGGTGTACCCGCGCTCGCGGGAGACCAGGGCGATGAGCAGGTTGAGGAGCCGCTCCGTCGATCGGGCTGCCATCCGCTGGGGCCTCAGCGCACGTCCAGGAGGTCCACCACGAAGATGAGCGCCTCGTCGGGGCCGATGACCCCGCCGGCCCCGCGGGAGCCGTAGGCCATCGCCGAGGGGATCTCGAGGCGGCGGCGGCCACCGACCTTCATGCCGAGCAGGCCCTTGTCCCAGCCCTCGATGACCTGGCCCACGCCCACGGTGAAGTCCAGGGGCTGGCCCCTGTTCCAGGACGCGTCGAACTCCTCGCCGGCGGAGAAGGTCACGCCCACGTAGTGGCACGAGATCTGCCTGCCCGGGGTGGCCTCCGTGCCGGTGCCCTCGATCAGGTCCGTGATCACGAGCTCGGTCGGCGCCTCCCCACCGGGGAAGTCGACCTCCGGCTTGGTGCGGTCGAGATTGCGCTCTCCGAAGGACATGGCTGCTCCTGTTCGTGGGGCCGAGGGCGTCGGGTCCTCGGGGAGTGGTCGTGGAAGCGGGTGGGGTG
>NZ_JBISWL010000044.1:0-118844 GCF_044462265.1 Kocuria rhizosphaerae | reverse complement strand
GCACCCCACCCGGACACCTTAGCCGACGGGGGCCTACTCCCGGGTCGGCGAGGGCTCGGGCGAGGGCTTCTCCTCGGCCGGGGGCTCCGGGGTCTCGACGGCGGCCAGGATGTCGACGACGAACAGCAGGCTCCCGGCCGGGTACTCCGAGTCCTTGCCGAGTTCCTTCTCGGTGCCGTAGGCCTGGTCCACGGGCACGGAGAGCACCACGCGGGAGCCCTCCTTCTTGCCCTCCAGGCCCTTCTGCCAACCCTCGATCACGTTGTCGAGCGGGAAGGACGCCGGGGCGCCCTTGTCGTAGGAGGAGTCGAAGGTCTCGCCGTCGGACCACTTGACGCCCACGTAGTGGGCGATCACCGTGTCGCCCTCGGCGACCTCCTCGCCGTCGCCCTCGACGAGGTACTCGGAGACGAGCTTCCCGGGAGCCTTGCCCTCGGGCTTCGCGACGGTCGGCACGCCCTCCTCGTTCTCCGTGACCTCGGGCAGGCCCTTCGGGCTGTCCTGCATCTCCCCCTCGATCTCCGTGGGGATCTTGCGGACGACCTCGTAGACCTCCACGGACGTCGAGTCGTCCCCGGCGGCCCCGGAGGTCTCCGGGGAGGAGTAGGCGACGATGGCGCCCTCCTTGGCGCCGACGAGCGCGTCGTACATCTCGGGGATGGACTCCTTGAGCTCGGCCTCGAGCTTGAGCACCTGGCCGGCGCCGCGTGAGTAGGTCTCACCGATCGAGGTGGCGTCGGAGCCCTTGTAGAGCGCCGCCTGCAGCAGCAGGGTGTCGCCCTCGGCGAGCTCCGCCCCGTCACCCTCCCGCAGCACCTTCGCGTCGGCCTCCTCCACGTTGAGGGGAGTCTCGAAGGTGATGGACGGGGCCTTGCCCGGCTCCGGGTCGCCGCTGAGCTCGACGGAGTCGACCCCGGGGCCGGAGCAGCCGGCGAGCAGCAGCATCAGGGACAGGGCGGCGCCGGAGGTGGTCAGGGTCTTTCGCACAGGTTTCTTCCTCAGGGGTCGGACCGGGTGGAGGTCGAGCGCGGTCGGCCGGCTCGGGCCGGGACCGCGCCCAGCCTAGTGCAGGGCGCTGGACGTCGGCTGGACGGCCCGTCGGAGAGCCGCGTGCCGGGGCTCGCGCGGGGTGTGGCGGGGTTCACGGAGCGGTCGCGTGCCGGGGGCTCACACGGCGGGGGCGTCCCCGGCCCCCTCGGTGCGCAGCGCCGCCACCAGGGAGTCCGCCTCGGCGTTCTCCGCGGCGAAGGGATCCTTGCACAGCACGGTGCGCTGCGTGCGCCCGTTGACCTTGAGGTGGACCCAGTCGACGGTGTACTGGAGGCCGGAGGCCATCGCGGCGTCGATGAAGCGGCCGCGGACGGCGGCGCGCGTGGCCGGGGGGACCGCGGCGGCCTGCTCGACCCGCTCCTCCGGGACGAGGCGCGCGGCTCGTCCCCGCCGCTGGAGGAGGTTGAACAGCCCGCGCTCGGGCGCGGTGTCGTGGTAGGCGAGGTCCAGCTGCGCCATGCGCGGCGAGGAGAGCTCCAGCCCGTCGCGGGCGGCGTAGCCGTCGAGGAGCGTCTTCTTGATCGCCCAGTCGATCTCGGTGTCGATGCCCGAGGTGTCCTGGCGGGCCACGGCGTCCAGGGTCCGCTCCCAGAGGTCCAGGACCCAGGGCACCCGGTCGTGGTGGGCGCCCTCGCGGTCGACGAAGGACCGGACGCTCTCCAGGTGCTCGTGCTGGAGGTCCAGGGCCGAGCGGCGGCTGCCGTCGGCGAGCTCCACGGGGCGGGTGCCGGTGAGGTCGTGGGAGACCTCGCGCAGGGCGCGGACGGGGTCGGCCATCGTGCGGTCCGGGAGGATCCGCCCCGCCTCGATCATGCGCAGCATCAGGTCCGTGGTCCCCACCCGCAGGGCCGTGGTGGTCTGCGACATCGTGGAGTCCCCGACGATCACGTGCAGCCGCCGGTAGTGCTCGGCGTCGGCGTGCGGCTCGTCACGGGTGTTGATGAGGGGCCGCGAGCGGGTGGTGGCCGAGGAGGACCCCTCCCAGATGTGGTCGGCGCGCTGGGAGAAGGAGTAGCTGGGCGCGCCGTCGAGCTCCCCGACCCGGGCGCCGCCGAAGTCCTCGGGTCCGGCCGGGTGGACCTTGCCGGCGCCCACGACCAGCTGCCGGGTGACGAGGAACGGGATCAGGACCGCCACGAGCCGGGCGAACTCGGTGCGGCGGGCGATCAGGTAGTTCTCGTGGGAGCCGAAGGAGTTGCCCCGGGAGTCCACGTTGTTCTTGAACAGGTACAGCTGCCCGGCGGTGCCGGCCTCGGCCATCTCGTCCTGGGCCCGGCGGCGGAGGTCGTCGACGATGAGCTCGCCGGCCTTGTCCTGGGCGACGACGTCCTCCAGGGTCGCGCACTCGGCGGTCGCGTACTCGGGGTGGGACCCGACGTCGAGGTAGAGGCGCCCGCCGTTGGGCAGGAACACGTTCGAGGACCGGCCCCAGGCCACCACCGGGCCGAAGAGGGTGCGGGCGGCCTCCTCCGGGGCCAGCCGGGCCCCCGGGCTGCTGTGGGCGATCCCGAACTCGGTCTCGATGCCGTAGATCCTGCGGTCCATGGGGACTACTGCCCGCCCTTCTGCACGAAGCCCTTGACGAACTCCTCCGCGTTGGACTCGAGGACGCCGTCGATCTCGGCCAGCAGGTCGTCGGTGCCGCCCGTGCTGGTGCGGGCCTGGGCGGCGGCGGGTGCGGGCGCACCGGGGTCGGGCAGCTCCGTCTCCTCGCGGCGACGGTCGCCGGTGCCGAAGATGCGTTCCTGGGCCATGTCGGGTCCTCCTGGGTCTGGTGGGTGGTGCGGTGGGCGGGGTGCTCAGCCGAGGGAGCCGGTGTGCACGAGGCCGGGGTGGGCGGCGTCGAGGGCGCGGACGAGCTGCTCGGTGTCGGGGGCCGTGCCCAGCAGCCGGGCGGTGTCCTCGCGGGTGAGGGCCAGCGGCTCGGGCATCGTGATCCGTGCGCCGCGGCGCACGCCCGGCAGGGACAGGGACACCGAGTCCCAGTTGGCGGTGACGACGTCGTCGGGGAACCGGGCGACCAGCCGTCCCCGGAACCACGCGCGCGTGTCGGCGGGCGGCTCCTCGGCGGCCCGGGCGATCTCGTCGGGGCCGAACAGGGTCCGCATCCGGCCGGCGGCGACGAGCCGGTGATAGAGGCCCTTCTCCGGACGGAGGTCGTGGTACTGGAGGTCGACGAGCGTCATCCGGGCGTCGTCCCAGGCGAGGTCGTCGCGGCGCCGGTAGCCCAGCAGCAGGGCGTGCTTGGCGACCCAGTCGAGACGGTCGGCCAGGGACAGCGGGTCGCTCTCGAGGGCGTCGAGGACCTCCGCCCACAGCTCGAGCACCTCCCGGGTCCCGGCGTCCGTGCCGCCCTGCTCGTGCGTCCGGGCGGCCTCGAGGTAGAGGCGCTGCAGCTGGATCCCGGTGAGCCGCCGGCCGTCGCGCAGCGGGACGGTGGCGGTCAGGCCCGGGTCGTGGCTGATGGTCCGCAGGGCCGCCACCGGGTCGGCGAGGGCGATCCGGGGGGCGGCGCCGGCCTCGATCAGGTTCAGCACCAGGGAGGTCGTGCCGAACTTCAGCAGGTTCGAGGTGTGGGAGAGATTGGCGTCGCCGATGATCACGTGCAGCCGACGGTGCCGGCCCCGCTCGGCGTGGGGCTCGTCGCGGGTGTTGACCACGGGCCGGTGGACGGTGGTCTCCAGGCCCACCTCCCGCTCGAAGAAGTCGGCGCGCTGGCTGATCTGGAAGCCCGGGCGCGTGCCGCGCTCCCCCAGGCCCACGCGCCCGGCCCCGCACACTACCTGGCGGGAGACGAAGAAGGGCAGCAGCCCGGCGACGAGGTCGTCGAAGGGCACGGAGCGGGGCACCAGGTAGTTCTCGTGCGCCCCGTAGGAGACGGACTTGTTGTCGGTGTTGTTCTTGTAGAGGTTCACGACGTCCAGGCCGGTGTCCTGCGCGGAGGCGGCGATCGCCCGGACGGCGTCCAGCGCCACCCGGTCCCCCGCGGCGTCCCAGAGGACCGCGTCCCGGGGGGTCGTGACCTCCGGGGAGGAGTACTCCGGGTGGGAGTGGTCGACGTAGAGGCGGGCGCCGTTGGGCAGGACCGTGTTCATCACGGCCTGCGGCCGGTCCACGGTGGCGGGGCCGGCGTCCCGCAGCGCCTCGGCCGCGACCTCCTCGGCCGTGAGCACGGGGGCGACGTCGGTGAGCTGGGAGGGGTCGGCCTGCTCCCGGGGCACGGTGAAGCCCCGGGCGTCCTCGAGCGGGGTCTCCCCGTGGTAGTCCCACCCGGAGAGGGCGTGGCCGGCACCCAGCCGGCGGCGCACGAGCGCGGCGTAGGTGGTGACCACCTGCGTGGAGAGCACCGTGGCGTCGGCGGCGGGGTTGCCGGCGGCCAGCACCCCGTACTCGGTCTCGGCGCCCATGACGCGGCGGACGCTCATCCGTCCTCCCCCGGCCTCATACCCGCAGGGTGCGGGTCGCGGTGCAGGACCATGCGCAGGTCCGCGATCGTGTCCCCGCGGCGGCCCGAGATCCGTGCCCAGTCCTCGGGGTTGGCCGTGTTCGGCAGGTCCTGCTGCTCGTGGAACTCCTCGTCCACCGCGCGCACCAGGTGGGCGCGGCTGAGCCCGCGCACGCCCGTGGTGAGGAGGTCCTTGATGGCCTGCTTCTTCGCCCGGTCGACGACGTTGCGGATGACCGCCCCGGAGGTGAAGTCCCCGAAGTGGAGGGTCTCCTCGGTGCCGTCCCGGTAGCTCAGGTGCAGGAACCGCGTCTCGGGGCTGCGCTCGTACATCCGGGCGACCGCGGCGTCGACCAGGGTGTCCACCGCCCCGCGGCGGGAGCCCGCGGCGTCGACCTCGTCCTGGCGCAGCGGCAGGTCCTCGCGCACGTAGAGCCGGAGGATCTCCCGGGCCCCCCCGGCGTCCGGGCGGTCGATGCGGATCTTGACGTCGAGCCGGCCCGGGCGCAGCACGGCCGGATCGATCATGTCCTCGCGGTTGGTCGCCCCGACCACGATGACGTTGTCGAGGCGCTCGACGCCGTCGATCTCTGTCAGCAGCTGCGGCACGATCGTGGTCTCCACGTCCGAGGACAGGCCGGATCCGCGGACGCGGAACAGGGAGTCCATCTCGTCGAAGAACACGACCACGGGGATCCCCCGGGCGGCCTGCTCGCGGGCCCGCACGAAGATGGACCGGATCTGCCGCTCGGTCTCCCCCACGTACTTGTCCAGCAGCTCCGGGCCCTTGATGTTCAGGAAGTAGCCCAGGGCCTTGTCGCGGCCGGCCTTGGCGGCGGCGCGCTCGGCCAGCGAGCGGGCCACGGCCTTGGCGATGAGCGTCTTGCCGTTGCCCGGGGGGCCGTAGAGGAGGATCCCCTTGGGCGGGGTGAGCCCGTGCTCGCGGTAGAGCTCCGGGTGCACGAAGGGCAGCTCGACGGCGTCGCGGATCTGCTCGATCTGCGGGCCCAGCCCGCCGATGTCGTCGTAGGAGACGTCCGGGACCTCCTCCAGGACGAGCTGCTCGACGTCGGTGCGCTCGACCGTCTCCAGGGCGAAGCCGGTGCGGTGGTCGATCGAGACGGCGTCGCCGATCTGGGGCCGGGTCCGGCGCAGCGGGCCGGCGAGCAGCAGCACGCGCTCCTCACCGGAGCGCCCCACGGTGAGCACGCGGTCGTGGTCGACGATCTCCTTGACGGTGGCGATCTCCCCGGTCTGCTCGTGGCCGAGGACGGCGCCGACGACGTAGTTCTGGTCGAGGAGCACCTGGCGGCCGGGCTCGCACGCGGACAGGTTCACGAGCGGGCTCAGCGCCACGCGCATGCGGCGCCCCGCGACGAGGACGTCGAGCGTGGGCCCCGTGACGGCGGGTCCGGAACCGCTCTGTTCGCCCACGGGGGCCCGGCCGGGGTTGGCCTGCAGCACGGTGCCCTGGCTCAGGGGCGGGGCGAGGTCGTTCTCGAGGGCCCGTTTCAGCTGGGCGATCTCGGTGCGGGTCGCGTCGAGCAGCCGGACGAGCTTCTGGTTCTGGGTGCCGGCGGCGGCGAGCTGCCTGTCCAGGCCACGCTTCTGGTCGCGCAGGATGTTGACCTGGCGCTGGGCGTTGACGAGCGCGCGGCGGGTCTCCTCCGGGTCGGCGGGCGGGCCGTTCTGCTCGCTCACGGGCGCTCCTCTCCCCCGGCCTCCCCGGTGCCCCGCCCGGTCCCCGCTCCGCCGGGCGCTCCGGTGGAGCGGGCGGCGCGCTCGGCGAGGCCGAGGGCCTCGCGTCCGGCCCGGCGCAGCTTCTTGCCCGAGACGTCGCGCTCGCCGAGGGCCACGGGCGTCCAGGCGTCGAGGTCCTCCTGGCTGTACTCGGACTTGGAGGCCCGCCGCTTCGGCGCGAGCCGCTCCGAGCCGTCGGCGAGACGCCTCGCGGAGAGCAGGAAGCCGGTGTGGGCGACCATCCGGTGGTCGGGCCGCACGGCGAGGCCCTCCACGTGCCAGCCGCGCACCATGGTCTCGGAGGCGTCGGGCTCCGTGAAGCGGCCGTCGGCCCGCATCGCCTCGGCCGTGCGGGAGAGCTGGGTGACGGTCGCGACGTAGCACATCACCACGCCGCCGGGCGCCAGGGCCGTGGCCACGGCGTCCAGGCACTCCCACGGGGCGAGCATGTCGAGGACCACGCGGTCCACGGAGCCCGGCTCCTCGTGCCGGCCCAGCTCCTCCGCCAGGTCGCCGATGGTGATCTCCCACGCCGGGTGGGGCCCGCCGAACATGGTCTCCACGTTGCCGCGGGCGATGTCGGCGAACTCGGCACGCCGCTCGAAGGAGCGCAGGTGGCCCTCGTCGCCCACGGCGCGCAGCAGCGAGATGGACAGGGCCCCGGAGCCCACGCCCGCCTCGACCACGCGCGCCCCGGGGAAGATGTCGGCCATGGTGACGATCTGACCGGCGTCCTTGGGGTAGACCACCGCGGCGCCCCGGGGCATCGAGAGCACGAAGTCCTTCAGCAGCGGCCGCAGGGCCTGGTACCGGAACCCGGCGGAGTTCTCCACGACCGTGCCCTCGGGGCGGCCGACGAGCTCGTCGTGGCGCAGCACGCCGCGGTGGGAGTGGAACTCGCCGTCGGCCGCGAGCGTCACCGTGTTCATCCGGCCGCGCTCGTCGGTGAGCTGCACCCGCTCCCCGGCGCGGAAGGGGCCGCGCCGGTTCGCGGCTCCGCGCGGGGACGCGGGCGGCGGGGTGGCGGTCTGGTCAGCGGTTCCGGTCATCGGCTCACTCTCACGGCGGGTCGTCATCGGGTCGTCATCGGGTCGGTGCGGGGCCGTCCGGGGTCCCGGGCGGGGGCTCGTCCGCGGGTCCGGGCCACGGGTGCGGGGCTGCTCCCCATTCTGTCACCGTGTCCGCCGTGGTGCCCGCCATGGTGTCCGCCCCGGTGCCGGCCACGGCGCCGGGGCGGCGCCCCCGGTACCCCGTGGGACCCGCCGCTCACCGTGCTGGATGCGGCCCCGGCAGCCGGTCAGCCGGCGAGGCGGCGCTCGAGCACCGCGGTGCTCAGCACGCCCACGGGGCGCCCGTCGGCCGCGGTGACGACGTAGTAGGGGTGCTCCCGGCGGGCCACCGCCCGCAGGAGCTGCTCCTCCCTCAGGTCCGCGTCGAGCACCGCGTCCTCGGGCAGGCCGCGGAGCACGGCCGTGAGCGGGGTGGCCGCGCGCCGGTCGGCAGGCACGGCGTCCGCGGCGCCGGGGTCGAGCAGCCCGGCCGGGCGGCGGCCGCGGTGCAGGATCACGACGTGCGGCACCGGGCCCGGCGGGTGAGCGGCCAGGTGGTCCAGCACGACCCGGTCGGCGTCGGCGAGGGACGCCTCCGCGGGCAGCACCACGGCGGGCTCGGCGAGCGAGGCGGCGGTGAGGCCGCGAACCCTCGCCTGGACGGCGGCGTGGCGCAACGACGCGCCGGCGCCCTGCCACATGAAGCCGGCGACCAGCACCGTGAGCACGACCGCGGCGGTCTCCCGCCACAGCCCGGCCACGGCGACGGCCACGATCAGGCCCGCCGCGAGGGCCCGTCCGGCCCACGCGGCGACCACCGTGCCGCGGCTCTCGCGGCCGGTGGCGGCCCAGACGAGAGCTTCCACCACGCGGCCGCCGTCGAGGGGCAGGCCGGGCAGCAGGTTGAACAGTCCCACGATGAGGTTCGCCCAGGCGGTCAGGTCCAGCAGCACCCAGCCGAGCGACGGCTCGGGCTGAGCCGCGCGCAGCACGGCCCAGCCGGCCGCGCCGAGGGCCAGGTTGACGGCCGGTCCGGCGAGGGACACCGCGGCCGAGGCCAGCGGGGTGCCGCGAACGTCGCCGAAGTGGGTGTGCCCGCCCAGCAGGCTCAGCACGATCCGCCCGGTCGGCCAGCCGAACGCGCGCCCGGTCCAGGCGTGGGCCAGCTCGTGCAGGAGCACGGACAGGGCGAGGGTCACGGCGAAGCCCAGGGACGCCGCGTAGGCCTGGGCGCCGAGCCGCGGGTACTGCGCGGCCAGCACGGGCGTGTAGAGGACCACGGTGGCCGCCGCGATGACGAACCAGGACCAGGACAGGGTGACGGGCACTCCGCCGATGCGACCGAGGGGGATCCCGCGCGGGGCCGGGCTCACGCGGGCACCCCGGCCACGAGCCGGCCGAGGTCGTCGGGAGTCACGCCGGCCAGGCTCGGCAGCAGGTGGTCGGCGCCGGCGCCGTCGAGGGGGACGACGGAGGGCACCCCGACCGTGAAGATCCCGGCGGCGGTGGCCGAGCGGACCCCGGTGCGGGAGTCCTCGACCGCGACCATGCCGCGGGGGTCGGGCCGGCGGCCGTCGTGCGCGGGCAGCCGGGCGGCGCAGAGCAGGTACGGGTCGGGGGCGGGCTTGGCCGGGTGGCCGAGGTCCCCGGTGACCACGACGTCGAACACCCCCGGCCCGCCGAAGGCGTCGACGACGACCTCCGCGAGGGGCGCCTCGCTGCTGGTCACGAGGGCCAGCGGCACGCCGCGATCGCGCAGCGCGGCGACCAGCTCGAGCGCGCCGTCCCGGTGGACCGTGCGCTCGCGGGTGCGGGCCACGACCCGGGCGAGCAGGTGGTCGACGATCTCCCGCACGCCCAGGTCGGCGCCCGCGCGTTGGAGCACCGCGGCGCAGTCCTCGAGGCCGGAGCCCACCATGGCGAGGGCGTCCGCCTCGGTCCAGGCGCCCCCGAAGGAGCGCACGAGCTCGATCTCCGCCTCGATCCAGTACGGCTCCGTGTCCACGAGGGTGCCGTCCATGTCGAACAGGACAGCGGTGGGCAGGAGGGCGCGGGAGGGCGCGGAGGGGAGGACGGGCATGGCACCATCGTAGTGGCCGCAACACGGCCCAGGGCCCCGGCCGGACCTTGCTGTGGATGCGCCTGCGCGTAGTGTTGGCCTCGTGAGCAACTTCGACGAGACGTTCCCCCGACCCCAGCCCGGTCCGTTCGGGGTGGTCCGCGAGAGCGGAGACCACGAGCGCGTGACCGTGCTGGTGGCCGCGTTCGAGGGGTGGAACGACGCCGGGGACGCCGCCACGGACGCGGTGCAGTTCCTCGCCGAGCACTACGGGGCCAAGGACGTCTTCGAAGTGACCTCGGACGACTACTACGACTACCAGTTCTCCCGGCCGGTGGTGCGCCGCTCCGCCACCGGGGAGATGAAGATCGCCTGGCCCACCACGCGGCTGTCGACCGCCTCGGTGCCGGACACGAACCTCGATCTCGTCCTGCTGCACGGGTGGGAGCCGTCCTACCGCTGGCGGTCCTTCACCGCGGAGCTGCTCGAGCAGGCGACCCTGCTCGACGTCGACTTCGTGGTCATGGTCGGCTCGCTGCTCGCCGACGTCCCGCACACGCGGCCGATCCCGGTGACCAAGACCTCGGACACGGCGGAGCTGCAGGAGGAGCTGGGCATCGACCCGTCCCAGTACGAGGGGCCCACGGGGATCGTGGGCGTGCTCTCCCACATGGCGTCCCTCGGCGGGTTCCCCACGCTGAGCCTGTGGGCGGCGGTGCCCCACTACGTGGCGCAGTCCCCGTCCCCCAAGGCGGAGCTCGCGCTGCTGCGCGAGCTCGAGGAGCTGCTGCACATCACCCTGCCGCTGGACACCATCGCCGAGGACGCGGAGGCGTGGGAGCGCGGGGTCAACGAGCTCGCCGCCGACGACCCCGAGATCGCCGCCTATGTGCAGCAGCTCGAGGAGGCCAAGGACACGACCGACCTCCCCGAGGCCACCGGCGACGCGATCGCCAAGGAGTTCGAGCGCTACCTGCGCCGCCGCCGCGACGACAAGTGAGCCGTGCGGCGCGCCGGCCCCCGCGTCCCCGGCGGGGCCCGTACCGCGCCCGCCCGTCCCGGCGGGGGTCCGTGATCGGAGGACGAGTCAGAGGACGACGCCGAGGCGCGCCTCCACGAGGTCCCGGACGAGCCGGCCGTCCTCGGCGGAGGTCCGCCCGGTCCCGCCGGTGAGGGCTCCGGCGGCCCAGTCGTCCAGGGCCGACAGGGCGGCAGGTGTGTCGAGATCGTCGGCCAGGGCCGCGCGCACCTGCTGCAGCACCGGTGCCGCGCTGTCCTCGGGGGCGACCTGTGCCGCGCGCCGCCAGGCGTCCACGCGCGCGGCGGCGGCCGCCAGCCCCGGGGCCGTCCAGGACCAGTCCTCGGAGTAGCGGTGGGCGAGGATCGCGGCGCGGATCACGGCCGGGTCCACGCCCTCGGCCCGCAGCGCGGAGACGAGCACGAGGTTGCCCTTCGACTTGGACATCTTCTCGCCGTCCAGACCCACCATCCCCGTGTGCAGGAAGTGCTGGGCCATGGGCCGGCCGGTCAGCGCCCAGCAGTGCCCCGCGCCCATCTCGTGGTGCGGGAACACGAGGTCGGAGCCGCCGCCCTGGACGGTGAACGGCGCGGGCAGGTGCTGGAGGGCGATGAGCGAGCACTCGATGTGCCAGCCGGGCCGCCCCTCCCCGAGCGAGGCGCCGTCCCAGAACGGCTCGTCCGGTCGCCGGACGCGCCACAGGAGGGGGTCCAGCCGGTTCCGCTTGCCGGGCCGGTCGGGGTCGCCGCCGCGCTCGGCGAACAGCGGCAGCATCTGCTCCGGGGTGAGGTGGGAGACGTCGCCGAGCACCCACGCGTCGCCGTCGTCGGCGGGCAGGGTGCCGGCCGCCTCGACGTCGAAGTACACGTCGCCGTCGGGCTCGCCGTCCGTCCCGGGCACCGGGTAGGCGAGCCCGCGCGCCACCAGCCCCTCGACGGCGGGCACGATCCACGCCACGGACTCGGTGGCGCCCACGTAGTGCTGGGGCGGGAGGACGTTGAGCGCGCTCATGTCGGTGCGGAACAGGTCGGTCTGCTCCTCGGCCAGCACCCGCCAGTCGACGCCGGTGGCCGTCGCGCGCTCGAGCAGCGGGTCGTCGACGTCCGTGACGTTCTGCACGTAGTCCACGGGGGTGCCGGCGTCCAGCCAGGCGCGGTGCAGCAGGTCGAAGGCCACGTACGTCGCGGCGTGGCCCATGTGCGTCGCATCGTACGGGGTGATGCCGCAGACGTAGAGACTCGCCCGGTCCTGCCGCGGCAGCTCCGCCCGCCGTCGCAGCCGGGTGTCCTGCACCACCGGCAGGGGCGCCTCGCCGGGCAGGACGGGGACGGGACGGGCGGACCAGGCTTTCATGCTCACCTCGGCGGGGTCGTGGATCGGGCGCGTAGTCATCGGGGCGGAACCTTCGGGTCGGGGACACGGGGCCGGGAACACCGGGTCGGGGCGGCGCGGGGCTGCCTCCAACCTACCGGTCCGGCCGCGCCGCGCCCGACGGCCCGGCTCAGGCGCTGATCAGCCCGAGGCCCAACAGCACGAAGATGGTCAGGCCCAGCGCGATCCGGTACCAGACGAACAGGGTGTAGCTGCGGTTGGAGATGTAGTGCATGAACCAGCCGATGATCACGTAGGCCACGCTGAACGCGATGCCGGTGGCCACGAGGGTCTCGGCCATGCCGTAGGGGCCCGCCTGGGGTTCGCCCACGGTCTTCACGAGCTTGTAGAGACCCGAGGCGAACACCGCCGGGATCGCCAGGAGGAAGGCGTAGCGGGCGGCGGACTCGCGCGTGTAGCCCATCAGCAGGCCGGCCGTGATCGTGCCGCCCGAGCGGGAGACCCCGGGGATGAGCGCCAGCGCCTGGGCGAGCCCGTAGAGGATGCCGTGCCGGACCGTGAGGTCGTCGAGGTGCCGCGCCTGCCGCCCGACCCGGTCGGCGACGGCCAGGATCACGCCGAAGACGACCAGCATCGTGGCGGTGATCCACAGGGAGCGGAACTCCGTGTCGATGTAGTCCTCCAGGAGCAGGCCCAGCACGGCGATGGGCAGGGAGCCGAGGATGATCAGCCAGCCCATCCGGGCGTCGGGGTCCGAGCGCTCGACACGCCCCACCAGGGACTGGCTCCACCGCGCGATGATCCGTGCGATGTCGCGCCAGAAGTAGATGACCACGGCGGTCTCGGTGCCCAGCTGGGTGATCGCGGTGAACGCCGCCCCCGGGTCCGCCCCGTGGGGGAGGAACTCGCCCACGATGCGCAGGTGCGCCGAGGAGGACACCGGCAGGAACTCCGTCAGGCCCTGCACCAGGCCCAGGATGATGCTCTCGATCCAATTCACCCGGCCACCCTACGGCACCCGTCCCGCGCCCACGGAGCCCTCGGTGCACGGATGCCGGCCCGCGCCGCGGGCCGTGCGGGTGGCGGGCCCGGTCTCAGCGGGCCGCGCGCGCCCCGTCGGTGTCCTCGAGGTCCTCGTAGTCCTCGTCGTCCACGAGATCCTCGTCGAGCATCTCGTTGTCCTCCAGCAGCTCCCCCTCGTCGTCCTCGTCCTCGTCGGTGTCGTCGTCCTCGGCGAAGACGGTGAGCGGGGTCACCTCGTCGTAGGCCTCGTAGAGAGCCTCCTCGTAGGCGTCGAACGCGTCGGCGATCGCGATGTACGCCCCGTCGACGGCGGGATCGTCCTCACCACGACGGTTGGAGGCCGCGACGAGGTGTTCTTCGAAGGCGCTCACGAGCGCCTGCAGGGCGGAACGAGGATCGTTGCTCATGCTGTAGACGTTAGCGTCAATCCGTGCAGAATGGGGACCGATGAGAGAACAAGTCCGGACCAGTGGGGCGACCGTCACCCGGGACGCCGACCAGCGCTACGAGTACCTGCTGCTGACCGTCGCGCCGCACGAGCGGGTCAGCGAGGCCCGGGCTCGCCTGAGCGAGCACGCCGAGTACGGCAAGTGGGAGCTCACCCGCTCCGTGCTGCTGTACGGCGGCACCCGCAAGTACTGGATGCGCCGCCGTGTCATGCGGGTCGAGCGCACCATCTGAGCGCGGCGGGCGGCGCCGGACCTCAGTAGGCGCTCAGGAGCCGGTGCAGCACCCGCGAGCCGAACTCCAGGGACGCGGTGGGCACCCGTTCGTCCACCCCGTGGAACATGGCCGGGAAGTCCAGCTCGTCCGGCAGCCGCAGCGGCACGAACCCGTACCCGGTGATCCCCAGGGGGTCCAGGGACTTGTTGTCCGTGCCGCCGGAGAGCATGTAGGGCAGCACGACCGCCTCCGGGTCCTCGGCGTGCAGGGCCGAGACCATGGCGTCGACCACGTTGCCGGAGAACGGGACCTCGAGGGCGATGTCGTCGGACTCGAACTCGAAGCCCACCCCGTCCCCGGCCAGCTCCTTCAGCTTCTCGAGGACGATCTCGCGCTGGCCGGGAAGGTAGCGCACGTCCAGCCCCGCCTGCGCCGAGCCGGGAATGACGTTGACCTTGTACCCGGCCTCGAGCATGGTCGGGTTGGCGGTGGTCTGGAGGGTGGCGCCCACGAACCGGGCCACGGAGCCCAGCTCGGCCAGCAGCTTCTGCGGGTTCTCGGGGTCGAACTCCACACCGGTGAGCTCCGTGACCGAGTCGAGGAAGGCGCGGGTGGTCTTGGTCAGCTCGACCGGCCACCGGTGCTCGCCGATGTTGGCCAGGGCCCTGGACAGCCGTGTCACGGGGTTGTCGTCGTTGATCTGGGAGCCGTGTCCGGCCGTGCCCTGGGCGTTGAGCCTCAGCCACATGAGCCCCTTCTCGGCGGTCTGCAGCAGGTAGGCGCGGCGGCCGCCGATGGTCGCCGAGTACCCGCCGACCTCGCTGATGGCGTCCGTGACGCCGTCGAAGAGGTGCCGGTGGTGCTGGGCGATCCAGTGGGAGCCGTAGACCATCCCCGCCTCCTCGTCCGCGAAGAAGCCGAAGACGATGTCCCGCCGCGGACGCGTCCCGGTGCGCACCATGTGGCGCAGCACCGAGATCATCATGGCGTCCATGTCCTTCATGTCCACGGCGCCGCGGCCCCAGATCATGCCGTCCTCGACCACCCCCGCGAACGGGTCCACGGACCAGTCGGCGGCGATCGCGGGCACCACGTCCAGGTGACCGTGCACGAGCAGGGCGTCGGCGGAGGGGTCCGTGCCCTCGAGCCGCGCGAAGACGTTGGCGCGCCCGGGAGCCGACTCCAGTACCGTCGTCGGCAGTCCGACCTCCTCGATCAGGCCCGCCACGTACTCGGCGGCGCGCCGCTCCCCCTTGGCGTCCCCGCTGCCGTAGTTCGAGGTGTCGATCCGGATGAGGTTGCGGCAGATCTCGACGGTCTCGCCCTCCGGCGACGACGCGGCCGGCGCGGTGGGGACGGTCTGCGGGTCGGTCATGGCGGGTCCTTCCTGGGAGCCTGCGAGGTCTGTGCGGGTGGGGGCTCAGCGGAGGGCGGAGCGGCGGCCGGCGGGGACGCGCGCGGCGTGCCGGCGCAGCGGTCTCCTCTCCGGGCGGGCTCGTCCCAGCCTAACGGCACTCGTGGCCGGGGCGGTGCGGCCACCCGGGGACGGCCGGCGAGCACCACGCCGAGCGGGTAGGGGCTGCGCATCCGCACGACCGGCAGGGGCACCACGACGCTGAGCGGCAGTCCGGTCGTCGAGTGGACGAAGAGCGCGAAGCCGGCGTCGGCCGCCGGGAGGCCCTGGTCGGTGAGCTGAGGGGGCAGGCGCGCGAACATGGCGAGGGTGGTGGAGGACGTGCCCGTGGACACGAGCACCGGGCCCCACGCGATCGGGGAGCGCCACGGGCGCAGCCCGCCGACCGGGCGGGCGGGCGGGCGAGCGCGGCGCCGGGACCGCGGCAGGACGCCCCGGTCGCGATCCCCCGGCGGAGACGCGGTCGGGCCCGGCAGTGACGGGGGAAACGTCGTCGGGCGGCCCCCGCCCTGACGTGGGGCGTCGCGGGCGCACCACCCCACCCTCGCCATTTCGTAACAATTTCATATACTTCGCTTTCGTGATCGAAATTTCCTAAAGTAATGACAGGCCGCTCCGGCGGCCTACCCACCCCCCTCGGGCGCCTTCCCCAGCCCGTTCTGTCTCGCTGTCCACCCGGACGGCGTCAGCCCCCCGCCGCGCGGCCCCCCCTGATGTGCCGCGCGTGCAGACAGACCAGGAAGCAGAAGCACCCATGGCGAAACACCGCTGCGCGCCCGCACGTCGTCCCGGCCGGATGGCGGCCCTTGCTCTCTCCGCCGGCATCGGGTTCACCACCCTCGCCGGCACGGCCCTCGTCTCGGCCCCGGCCCACGCCGCGGCGCAGGACATCGTCACCATGGACTCCACGACGCGGCAGTCCGACGCCCAGCTGATCCTCGACGAGATCAATCGGTACCGGTCCTCCCTCGGCCTCAAGCCCCTGAAGTACTCCGCCACGCTCTCGCAGGTCGTGCAGAAGGAGTCGGACCGCCAGGTGACCGAGGAGAAGTTCTCGCACAGCACCAACTTCCTCACCGACCCCCGGACCGGCCCCTGGACCAGCGCCAACGAGGTGATCGCGCTCGAGCACCACCGCGACGTCCGGGCGCTCGTGACGTGGTGGAAGAACTCGCCCGCCCACGACAAGGCCCTCAAGGACCCCCGGCACGAGGTCATCGGCATCGGCCTGACCTACGCCGACGGCAAGCTCACGAACACCGGTCAGGCCTGGCAGGTGCTGTCCACCGTGAACCTCTACGGCTACGCCAACGGCGGCGCGCCGGCCGACGCCTCCACCCGGGTGGGAACCCCCCCGGCCAGCTACAGCTACGAGACCTCGGGCCCCGTCACCCCGGTGGAGTCCCCCGGCGGCTACGGCGTCGCCGGCGCCATCGGTGCCAAGTACCGGGCCCTGGGCGGGGCCTCCGTCGTCGGACAGCCCGTCACCCCCGAGTACGGGGGGCTGCGCTCCGGCGGCGTCTACCAGGAGTTCGAGCTCAACGGCCGCAAGACCACCATGTACTGGAGCCCCGCCACCGGGGCGAACTGGGTGGAGAACCCTACCTCGATCGGCAGCAAGTTCGTCGCGGCCGGGCGTGAGAACGGCTACGGCTACCCGACCACGGACGAGCGACGCCTGGCCGACGGCTCCTCCTACCAGGTGTTCTCCCGCGACGGTGTCATCACCAAGGTGCTGTGGACCCGGGCGCACGGCACCCGAGCGGTCCAGGAGTCCGGGGCCATCGGACGCGCTTGGAAGGCCGCCGGCTTCGAGCGCGGCTACGGCTACCCCGTCACCGACGAGATCCGCAGCGGCACCACCGTCTACCAGCGCTTCTCCAACGGCTACAAGGTCAACTGGTCCTCGGTCACCGGGCAGGTGTGGGTCTCCGGCTGGTGACCCGGTGAGGGGTCCCCTCCCCCGGGCCCGCATGCCGGACGTCGGCGCTCAGTGCGCCCCGACGGAACGGGCGCGCCGGACCGCGGCCTCGGCGCCCCGGGTCCACCGGTCACCGTGGTCCGGCAGCACCGTGCGTGCACCGGTCGCGGCGACCGCGTCCAGCGACGCGAGGGCCAGGGATGTGTCCCGGGTGCCGGTCACCGGCGCGGCCACGGCACGGCGGCGGGCCGGCCGGTCACTGCGCGAGGGCCTCCACGACGACCTGGGCCACGGCCTCGCTCGACTGCGGGTTCTGGCCGGTGACCAGGTTCGCGTCGCGGATCACGTGGCTGGACCACGCCGGGCCGGACTCCACGACGGCGCCCTGCTCGCGCAGCACGGTCTCCAGGAACCAGGGGGTGTTCTCGCCGGTCCCGCCGCTCAGTTCTTCCTCGTTGGTGAACGCGGTCATCCGGCGTCCCGCGAAGTGGAACCCGTCGCCGTCGCGGGCGCTGAGCAGCCCGGCGGGCCCGTGGCAGAACGGTGCGACGATCCGACCGGACCGGTCCGCGGCGACGAGGATCCGGCCGAGATCCGGGTCGCGGTGGAGGTCGGCCATCGGCGCGTGGCCGCCGGGCAGGACCAGTGCGTCGTAGTCGCTCCCGTCCACCTCGGCCAGCACCCGCGGCACGGAGAGCTCCGGGTCGATCCGCGCCAGGTAGGCCCGGAGCCGCTCCGCCCGGTCCGGGCCTCCGGTCTGCTCCGGCACGAGGCTGGCCGGGTCCACGGTGGGCCGGCGACCGCCCGGGGTCGCGACGTCCACGGAGTGCCCGGCCTCCCGGAGCGTGCGGTGGGCGACGACGAGCTCCTCGGCCCAGAAGCCGGTGGGGTGGGCGGTGCCGTCGCGCATCGTGAGGGAGTCGGCGGCGGAGACGATCATCAGGACACGGGCCATGGCGGTTTGCTCCTCGGCAGTGCTTCGGGACGGGGCTGCGGGACGGGGCGCCACGGCCGTGGCCGGGGCATCGTGGCGGCGGTGGGCGGTGCGGCGGGTCAGCCGGCGGCGGTGAGCTCGTCGTAGGTCGCGTCGTCGAGATCGAGGCGGGTGGCACCCATGTTCTCCTCGAGGTGCTCCAGCGAGGCCGTGCCCGGGATCGGCAGCATCACCGGGGAGTGCCGGAGCAGCCACGCCAGGGCGAGCTGCGACGTCGTCGCCCCGAGCCGCCGCGCGGCCCGGTCGAGGGGCCCACCGGGTCGTGCGAGCTCCCCCGCGGCGATCGGCGCCCAGGGCAGGAAGCCGATGCCGTGACGGGTCGCGTGGTCCAGGACGTCCTGGGACTTCCGGTCGGTGAGGTTGAAGCGGTTCTGCACCGTCGAGACGGTGAAGTGCCGCCCCGCGGCGGCGATCTGCTCCACGGTGACCTCGGACAGGCCGAGGGCCCTGACCTTGCCCTCCTGCTGCAGCTCCCGCAGCGCACCGAACTGCTCCTCGGCCGGCACGGCCGGGTCTATCCGGTGCAGCTGGAGCAGGTCCAGGGTGTCGACCTTCAGCTTGCGCAGGCTCAGCTCGGCCTGCTGGCGCAGGTACTCCGGGCGGCCCAGGGGAACCCACTGGCGCGGGCCCGTGCGGGCGAAGCCGACCTTGGTGGCGATCCGCAGCTCCGCCGGATACGGGTGCAGGGCCTCGGCGATGATCCGCTCGCTGACGTCGGGACCGTAGGAGTCCGCCGTGTCGATGAGGTCCACGCCGAGCTCCACGGCGCGGCGCACCACGCGAACGGCGAGATCGCGGTCGGCGGGCTCGCCCCACACGCCCTCACCGACGATCCGCATGGCGCCGAAGCCGAGGCGGTGGACCGTGCCGAGGTCCTTCAGGTCGATGGTCCGGGGCGCCGGTCGGGCGCCGGGTCGAGTGTCGTCGGTCATGCCCGCCGCAACCAGGCCGCACCCGGGGTTATTCCGGGACCCTGTCAGACCGCGGGAAGCGGGCCCGGCTGTGCGACGTCATCGACGCCGTCGTGATCGCCGAGGGCCCCGGACCCCCGCATCCCGCCGACCCGGAGGCGGGCGCTCCACCGTCCGGCGGGCCTCACCCGGGTGGGGCCCCGGCGGCCACCAGCGCGTCCACCTTCGCCCAGAGCTGCTCGACCGTCCCGTCGTTCACGATCGTGGCGCTGATCCAGCGCGGGTCGATGCCTGCCTCCGAGGCGTGCGGATCGGCTCCGGCGGCGGTGCCGGGGCGCAGGACGTGCACGACCCGCCCGCCCGCCGCCGCCACGGCGGCGGCCTCGACGTCGAAGCGCACGTCGGTGATCACGACGCGGCCGCCGAGACGCCGGGCGGTCTCCAGGCCGCGGTCGGCCCACACGGTCTCGCCGAACACGGCCTTGCCCGCCTCGTTGCCGACCTTCTGCAGGAGGGTGCGGATCTCGCGGTGCACCGGGTCGCGGCTCTCGTCCTTGAGCCGGTCCCAGTCGCCGCCGACCTCGGCCAGGACCGTGGACAGCCGCAGCCCCGCCCCGTCGCGCACGCCCACGAGCGGGTCGAGTGCGGTGAGGAAGACCCGCAGCGGGTCCGCGAACGCCACGCGGGCGTAGCCGTGGGCCGCGGCGAGGCGAGCGCCGCACGTGTCCTTGCCCGCCTGCTTCCGCCCGTGCAGGCCGATCAGGTCAGTGAGGGCGGCGTCGTCCTGATTTCTGGGCATGCGCTCCTCCGCAGGTCGTGGTACCGGCGCTCCCAGGGTACGGAGGGTTCGGCCAGGTGTCCCACAGACCCGGGAGGGTGCGGCGCCGGCGCAGCACGGGGACCACGCGGCGCAGGGAGCGGATGCCCTGCAGGGGCTCGCCGTGAACAGGAACAGGGCTCGAAGTGCGGGGACAATGGTGGAGAGTTTCCGGCGGGGCCTGCTCTCCACCCCGAACGCGGGGTGGGAACAGCGGTGCTGGAATGGCACCGTCCAGGGCTCCGCCCACCCACCGCTGGACGAGGTGTTCGAGCGGACGACGTCCTCCTCCGTCGCGGCACGGTGCGGATTCGCCGTCCCGAGGCAATGCGCCGCCGGCTGACGGGCCCACCACGGGCCGTCCCCGACGCCCGCTCTCAGCGCCGGGGCCGGTGTGCGAGGGTCTCGTCGTCAGGCGCCCTATGAGCGTCCCCTGCCGCTGTGGATCCGTTCACGCCGGGGACGTCGCACGCGGGCCGATCACGGCGCCGGCCCGCCGGCTCCTCAATGCTGTGTTGGTGTCGTGCCGTGCAGAACCCTGAGATGGCGCCAGCCGTGCCGGGCCCAGGCCACCGGGATCAGCGCGAGGAGCAGCAGGAGGACGGCGGTCCCCGCCCACCAGGAGGTCAGACGGACGGACGAGGTGGCGATCATGCCCGTGACGGCCGCCGGCATCAGCACCACCGCCCCCGGCTGTCCGCACGTCAGCGCCCGGCGGCGGTCCGGACGCGTGGAGCCTCCGGATGTGGCCGGGAGTCGGACGTGACGCCCAGACACCGTGGCAGTGCCTTGAGGTCCGCAAGGCGGTCGAGTCGGGGCCGCGGCGCCTGCACCAGATGCCACGGGACCAGCACCGAGCCCATCAGTAGGGCGGGGGCGAGCGGAAGCCACCCTCCGCGAGCGTCACCCTGCCTTCCAGACCCCAGGACGTCAGGAACGGCACGCCTGCCGCCAGCACGGCGGCCGACGGCAGGGTGCGAGTGAGCACGTGGTTGCCGGGGGCACCGGGGGTGTGCTAGGACGGTGCGTCGTCGTCACCGGGGCGGTGTGGGGACCGAGTCCATGCTCGTACAGTCCCGGCCGGGTCGTGGGAGCACCTGGAGTCGTCACCCGGCCGCAGGGCTCACAACGACGATCTGGAGATCTCGGTGACCCAGTACGTCGACTGGTTCAACTGTGAGACTGCACGGCGAGATCGAGCTGGTGCTCCCGGCCGGGTACGAGGACACTTACGGTCGTGACACCACCGCCTCGGCAACCGCCGAAGCGGCATTACCCAGCCACCATGAAGCCCGGCACGAGACGTCAGAGACGCCATGGGGTGCGCCGGGCAGGAAGATCCCACAGGTTTGCGAGGACATCACCATGAACCTGCTCAGCCAGATCATCACCGGCATATACGCCCTCGTCCTCATCGCCGTTTTCGTCATGGAGGCGTTCTTCTACCACCGCCAAGAGCTCTACAAGTTCACCCGCATCGAACCCGAGAATGTGGACGCGTTGCGGGTGTCGGCGATCAACATCGGGTTCTACAACCTCACCTACGCCCTGGGCCTGATCACCGGCCTGGTGCTGCTGCAGACCGAATGGACCGAAGCCGGCCGGGCGCTGGTCCTGTTCGGCTGCGCAGCCCACGTCCTTCTCGGCATCGTGCTCTACATCTCCGAACGCCGCCTGTGGCCCGGCGCCCTGCTGCAGTCCCTTCCGCCCATGATCGTGCTGGTGGCCTACTGGACGTGGGGATGACCGCCGCGACACACCACCAACTCTCCGGGAACCGGCCCGTGGAGCGGATAGGAGTTCTTGCCGTACGACTGCCGTACGACTGCCGCTGGGGCATGCCGATGGGCCGGGTTGCCATGCCCTACGGCAGGTCCTGCGGCAACCAGCCCGGTCCCATGACGGCCGTGACGGCGGCCGGCACCGCGGCCGCCGCAGTCATCCAGGTGACCCGGGGAATCCCGGGCCTCAAGCGGCGGGGACCGACCTTTCAGCCGGGTACTCCAGGGCCATCACCGCTCCCAGTTGGCCGAGGACCCGAGACGCTCGTCCGCGCGGGTGCACCGCCAGTTGGGCCGTGCATATGCCGTGCACCAGTCCCGTTCAGGCTCTCGCGAGCACGATCGGCTGGTGGTAGCCGTTCACGTCGGGCATGAGCCATTCGACGGCCGTGAACCCGGCCGACATCAGCAGGCTATTGAGCTTCTCGCGCGACAGGGCCCGGTAGCGCGTCGTACCCGAGCGCGCCCGCCATGATCCAGCCGCGTCTTCGGTGAAGGTGAACAGCTCGATGTCCACGTACTCCGCGTCCGCCGACCACTGCCAAGCCTGACCCGATCCATGTCGCGACCCGAATTCCCCATGGACCGAGATCGGCACCCCGTCAGGGCGAGTACGTCGCAACGCGTCGTAGTCACGAAGGGAGACGAGCAGCACCCCAGCCGGTCGAAGGCACGCATGGACACTGCGCAAGGCACGTTGCAGGTGCTCGTCGGTGAGTAGGTGCGGAAGTGCGTTGTCGCAGGAGACGACCACGTCGAAGGTCCCTTCGACGTGGTCGCGGATCTCGCGGACGTCGCAGACCCTGAAGTCAACGTCGATCCCTCTCGCGGCCGCCTCCACCCGGGCCCGCTCAACTGCCGCAGGGCTCACGTCGGCGGCTGTCACGCGGTATCCAAGCATCGCCAGCGGTAGACACTGGGTTCCGATGCCACACGTGCAGTCCAACAGGCGCCCCTCGGTGATCCCCCGCTGCGCCACGATGTCGGCGATGACCCGCCCATGCCACTGGGCAGCTGACCACCAGTGACCGAAGAGCAGATGATACTCGGACGCGAGGGCGTCATAGAACTCTGCCGGGGTATCCATACCTGTGAGACATCGGATTTTCGGCCTGCCGGACCCAGTTCCGCAGCGTCTCCGGGTTCAACCCGGACTGCTGGGCCACCCGGGCCAGTACGCCGGGCCTGGAGGACTGACCACGACGGGCCTCCACCGCCATGCGGGTCGCGTGCTCAAGCAACTCGTGGGGGCAGTTCTTCGGTGCGAACATGACTCTCATCCTTCCGTGGCACAAGAGCTTTTACCAGACCCGTCACGGGACACACCTCCGGCGGGACCCGCGCGTGCCCTTCCCCGTACCGTCCCTGTCACTCGGAGCAACCCGCCTCCCCGGCCCGGGCAACCCGGTGCCCCGGCAGGAGCTCGACTGTCGCCGTCGATCTCCTGCCGCCCGTCACGGCCCTGAGGAGGCGATCATTCCTGGCGTGCGGCGACGAAGCGGACCGCGACGGTCGTGCACAGCAGATAGACGAGCGTGGCGGCCAGCACGACGAGCAACGATGCCGACCAGGACGCCGTGCGCTCGTGCACGAACCCGAGGACGGTCGGGGCCAGCGCGCCGGAGCCGTACCCGACCGCCTGCACCGCCGCGGAGATCCGCCCGGCCGACGGCCCGTCGTGGGCCAGGCGCATGATGGCGATGAAGATGACGGTGATGCCGGCGCCCTGGGCCACTCCGCCGACGGCCGTCCAGACCCACCACTGGGCCGGGGCCAGGAGCATGCCCACCGGAAGGAACAGCCACATCACCCCGACCGAGGCCGCCACGGTGACCGTGCTCAGGCCGCGGGCCGCCAGCGGCACGCCCAGCGCGCCGGCGATCGCGAAGACGTGGAAGAACGACGACGCGGCGCCGGCCTCGACCAGCGACATCCGCACGACGTCGACCAGGAGCGTGGGAAGCCACGCGGTCATCCCGTAGAAGGCGAAGGCCTGCCCCGCGAAGCCCGCGGCCAGCCCGGCAGCCACCCACCGGCCGCCCGCGGGCGCGCCCCCGGTCCGGGCGGGGACTGGCGCGGGATCCGGCAGGAGGGATCGGCGGACCCCCACGGTCAGCAGCCAGACCACGAACCCGGCGACGACCGCGACGCTCGAGGAGGCCAGGGCCACCCGCCATCCGGCCAGCTCGGCGACCGGCGCCGTCAGGAGCGCCGCCAGGGTCGAGCCGATGTTCAGCGCCGCCGTGTAGATGCCCGTGGCCGCCGCCTGCCGGTGCGGCCGGAAGTCCCGGCGGATGAGGAGGGGCACCGCGATGTTCCCGAGCGTGATCGCGACGCCGACGACGACGGTCCCCAGCATCGTGGCCGAGGTGCCGCCGGCCGAGCGCACGCACATCCCGGCGAGCACGCCGAGCAGGGTCAGGGTGATCGACAGCTCGACCCCGAAGCGGCGGATGACGAGGGACGCAAGGGGTGACGCCACGGCGAAGCACAGCACCGGGATGGTGGTCAGCAGGCCGGCCCCGGCGGCGGAGATCCCCAGGTCCTGCTGCAGCTGTCCCAGGACGGGCCCGATCGCGACGAGGGGGCTGCGCAGCACGAGCGCCACCAGGGCGATGCAGGCCAGCAGCAGCCAGCCGCCGGGCACCCGTCCTCGGAGACCTCGGGCGGTCGGTGGTTCGGCACGGTGCATGGTCGTGGCACTCCGGCGGTCGTGGGCGGGGACGAGGCCCGCCGAGCGGAACGGGGGCACGCGGTCCATCATCACCCATCCAGGGGACGACCACCGCCGCGCGGCATAGCATGGAGGCAGGCGAGGACGGGAGGCACGGCGATGGGCCACCACAACCCCGGCGGCCGCACGGAGGTCGGCACGCGAGCGGTCGTCGTGCGGGGCGGCCCGGACCGCGGTCTCGAACGCCGTACCGTCGTCGACGAGGACGCCCGCACCGTCACCGTCGACGACGGCACCCGCTTCGACCGGGACTCCGGCCTGGTGTGGGCGCCGCCGGGGAACGACGGGCCCGAGGCCGGCCACGCGCCGACACGGCTGGTCACCGAGGGCAACCCGGAGTTCGAGCAGCTGTGGGCCGGCGCCGCGCTCTCGGCGTTCACGTCCACGGACCGGGCCGCCTGGGTGGAGGGGGTCATCGCGGCCGGCCGCCTCGCGCGCCGCGGCGACGTGCACGACCACTACGACGTCGCCGCCATCGTCGACGAGCTGGCCGCCGTGCACCCCGACCTGCAGACGATCCCGGCCGAGCTCGTGTGGGCGGTCGTCGACCGGCACGCGCGCCCGGACGACCGGGACGCGACGCCGTGACCGGCCGGGACCCCCGCCCGTGCGGAGCGCGGAGATGATCCCGGCCGTCGAGACCTGCGGGCTCGTGAAGGACTACGGGCGGACGCGGGCCCTGCGGGGCGTGGACCTCCGGGTCCTGCCGGGCGAGGTGTTCGGCTTCCTCGGGCCCAACGGCGCCGGGAAGTCGACGACGATCCGGCTGATCATGGACCTGCTGCGCCCGACGGCGGGCACCGTGGAGGTCTTCGGGGTGGCTCCTGCCGCGGGAGGCCCGCGCCTGCGGGCCCGCATCGGCTACCTGCCCGGTGAGCTCTCCTTCCCGGCGCGGACCACCGCCAGGGACCACCTGCGGTACCTCGCGGCGCTGCGCGGCGGCCGGGGGGTGGAGCGGGCGGCCGAGCTCGCCGAGCGCTTCTCCCTGGACCTCTCCCGCCCGCTGCGGTCGCTGTCCAAGGGCAACAAGCAGAAGGTCGGACTGGTCCAGGCGTTCATGCACGAACCCGAGCTGCTGGTCCTCGACGAGCCGACCGGCGGGCTCGACCCGCTGCTGCAGCGCGAGTTCCGGGCGCTGGCCCGCGAGTCCGTCGCCGGCGGCGCCACGATCTTCCTCTCCAGCCACGTGCTGGGCGAGGTGGAGGAGGTCGCCGGCCGGGTGGCGATCATCCGGGACGGACGCGTGGTCGACGTCGACGACGTGCGGGCGCTGCGCGCTCGAGCCGGCCAGGAGGTCCTGCTGCGCTTCGCCGACCCCGTGGCGCTCCAGGAGTTCGCCGGTCTCCCGGGCGTCCACGACGCCGCCGTCGACCCCGCCGACGGCAGGACGCTCACCTGCCTGCTCCGTGGCGATCCCATGCCTCTGCTCGGGGCCGCGACCCGACACCGGGTCGTGCGGTGGCAGGCGCAGGACCGCGAGCTCGAGGACCTCTTCATCGACTTCTACCGCGACCCCGAGCGGTCCGCGGCCACGACCGCGGTCCCGCCCGGTCCCCCGGCGGGCCCCCGGCACCGGGCTCCGGAGACACGGCGATGACCTCCCAGGGCGGGACGATCCCGACGGCGCGGGGCGGGACGATCCTGACCGCCGTGTTGCGCTCCCACCGGCGCTCCCTGCTGCTGTGGGCGCTGGCGGTCTCGGCGGTCGCGGCGCTCTACACGCTGTTCTACCCCAGCATCGGCGCCGAGAAGATGGAGGTGCTGCTGGAGTCGATGCCGCCCGAGCTCGTCACCGCCATGGGCTTCGACAGCCTCGCCACCGCGGAGGGCTACGTCACCGCCACCGTGTACTCGCTGCTCGGCGCCGTGCTCACCCTGGTGCTGGCCATCGGCCTGGGCGCGAGGCTCGTGGCAGGGCAGGAGGAGGACGGGACCCTCGAGCTGGAGCTCGGCGCCCCGGTCTCGCGCGCCAGGATCTACGCGGAACGACTGGCCGCGCTGTGGCTGGGGGTGCTCGTGCTCGCCCTGGTTCTCAGCACGGCACTCGTCCTCCTCTCGACGACACTCGAGCTCGGCCTGGACCCCCTCGACGTGCTGGCGGCGAGCACGGGGCTCCTGTTCTTCGGCGGGGCCCTGGGCACGGTGGCCTTCTCGGTGGGCGCCGCGAGCGGAAGGCGCGGTCCGGCGCTGGGGACGGCGGCGGCCCTTGCGGTGGTCTCCTACGTACTCAGCTACCTGGGGCCTCTGGTGAAGGCACCGTGGATGGAACGGCTCTCACCGTTCCACTGGTACATCGGCGCCGAACCGCTGGAGACCGGCTTCGACCTCCCGGGCCTGGCTTTGCTGGCCGCCCTGGCGACCGCTGCCGCGATGGGCGGGGCACTCGCCTTCGTGCGGCGCGACGTCATGGTCTGAGGCAGGCGCCCGCGGGCCCGCCGGTCGTCATGGTGCCGGCCACGCGGGTTCAGTCGATCTCCTCCCCGGCCGGTGCCCGTGCGGCCGGCCGCTCCTCCCCCGCCGTCTTCCCGCCACGTCCGTCGCGGCACCAGGATCGAGCATGACGATGAACGCCCCGAGCACCAGGTCCGGCCGGCGGCCGGTGCCGGCACGAGGATGACCACGGCCAGGTCGTGCCCGGCCAGGGCCTGCCGGTGCGGCGACCAGCTCAGGGCGACGGTGAGCTCGACGATGAAGCAGACCGGATTCAGCCCCGCCAGCAGCAGGACGGTGCGCCTCAGGGTCCGGCGGAGCATCGACGTCCCGGGCTCCTAGGGTGTCGGGGGTGACGCCGAGAATGGAGTCATGGCAAGGAGGGCGTCATGACGGCACGGGAGTGGCGGCGAGCGGTGGAGCCGGTGGCGTCCGACGATCTGGCGGCCCCCTTCCTGCCTCTGGGCCAGGAGCCGGCCGGAGGCCGGCGGGCGGAGATCCGGGCAGCGGCCGCCGACCTGGCCGAGGCAGCGGCCGCTGAGGCGCGGGCGGTGGGCGCGCAGGTGCGGGCGATCCACCGCCTGTGGGCGGCCGGCCTGGCCGCGCGCACCACCGCCCGCGTCGAGGCGATGGCCGAGATGGAGGCCGCGGGCGGGGCGGTGCGCCCTGACCCGTGCGGACCGTTCGCCGAGCCGGCCTACCAGCTGGTGGTGGACGTGGCCGCCGAGGTCGGTCCTGCCCTGTGTGTTCCCGCCGGGACCGCCCGGCGGCGGGTCGAGGAGGCGGTGGTCCTCGCCGAGGAGCTGCCCGAGGTCCTGGCCGCCCTGGAGGCCGGGCGCATCGGTCCGGCCCAGGCGGGCGTGATGGTGGAGCAGTGGCGCGAACTCGTCGTGGAGGCGGCGACCTGGACCTCGTCGCAACGCGTCCCCCCGCCCGTCGAGGCCGTGTGCCGCCTGATCGCGGAGCTTCTGGAACGCGCCCCTGGCTCCACGGCCGCCCAGCTGCGGGCACTGGCCCGCGCCCGGCGGGCGGTGCTGGTTGCCGACGCGGAGGAACGCGCCCGGCGGTACGCGCGGAAGAACCGCTCGGTGTGGGTGGAACCGGCCCCGAACGGCATGGCCTACCTGCACGCCCTGCTGGACGCCCCGGTGGCGGTGTCCGTCCACGACCGGCTCGAGGCCCTGGCCGGGGAGCTGGGCGAGGACGTGCCGGCCCCGGGTCACCCCTGCCTGGCCCTCCTGCCGCAGCTCGACCGAGCCGAGGACGTGGAGGACCGCTCGGCCGCAGAACTGCGCGCCGACGTGCTGGCCGACCTCCTGCTGGACGGGGTGCTGCCGGAGGAGCCTGGTTTCCCGCGCGGGGTCCGGGGACGGGTGAGCGTCATGGTGCCCGTGGGGCTGCTCACCGTCGAGCGCGTGGAGGGGACCGGCGCGGCGGTGACCGCCGGTGGGAGCGTGGTCGCCGGGGGCGCCGGGTGCGGTGCGGCAGTGCTCTCGGGCTACGGGCCGATCAGCACCGAGGTCGCCCGGCAGCTGGCGGCCGGGGCCGGGGCCTGGCACCGGCTGCTGACCCATCCGGTGAGCGGGGTGGTGCTGGACCACGACCGCACGGTCTACACGGTGCCGGCGGATCTGCGGCGGCTGGTGGAGCTGCGCGACGCCACCTGCCGGTTCCCCGGGTGCCGGCGGCGGGCCGATGCCTGCGACCTCGACCACACCGTGGCCTGGGCCGAGGATGGACCGACATCGGAGCAGAACCTCGCCGCCCTGTGCCGGCGTCATCATCGGGTCAAGCACCGGGATGGGCACCTCGGGCGCTGGACGGTGCGCCGCGTCACCACCCGGGAGGGCCCGCCGGCGACCGCGTCCGGCACCGGTGCCGGTTCCTGCGCCGGTGCACGAGGAGACGGCGGAGCAGGCGCCGGGGACGGGGCGGTCCTGGAGTGGACCTCCCCGGGAGGTCTCGTCCACCGCACGGTCCCCGAGCACCACCACCCCGCCGCCGTCGCGCCGGCCGAGAATCCACCGCCCTTCTGGCAGGACGACGATCCGGCCGGTGCCCCGCGACCCTACGATCCCGACCACGACCCGGCACCGTTCTAGGGGACGGTTCCACGTCCGCATCGGCAGACGTTCGGCGCGCCCCGACGGCCTGCCGTGAGCTCCCGCGTGGTCCCGGCGCCGGTCAGCCGTGGCCCCGGCCGCATGGCCGCCCGGCCTCCCGGGAACGCGGTTGCGGGATCGGTGGGCGGACCGGTGGCCACCGGCATCGGCCTGGCCGCCGTCGGCTCAGCGGCAGCAGCGTTCCTCCAGCTGCCGGTCGACCCCCTGCGCCCCGGCCTCGACCTCGGCCGCGAGGGACATCGCGCCGGCGAGGAGCCGATAGTCTGTGGGCCACGCCCCGGGGGTGCCCTGCGGCGCATGGCCACCGAGGAGGAGCGCCCGTGGAACCGACCGGGGAGTCCGTGCCGTCCTTCCTGGAGCGCGTCGCGCCCCGGAAGCGACGGACCGACGCCGTGACCATGCTCGACCTGATGTCCCGGGCCACCGGACAGCCTCCCCTGATGTGGGGGACGGTGATCGGCTTCGGCCGGTACCACTACCGGTACGCGTCCGGCCGCGAGGGCGACGCTCCCGCCGCCGGGTTCGCCCCGCGCCGTGCCGCGACGACCGTCTACCTGCCGGACGGCGTCGGCGCCCACGAGGGAGCCCTGCACCGGCTCGGACCCCACACGACGGGAGTCGGCTGCCTCTACCTCAAGGACCTCGGCGACGTCGATCTGGAGGTCCTCGAGGGCGTCGTCGCCGCGTCGTACCGGACGGTCACCGCCGGCACGTATCCGTGGCGTGCCCGGGAGGGCCGACCCTGACGGACGCCCGGCAGCCCCGGGGGACACGAGCTCAGGACACGAGCTCAGGGCACCGGGGCGGGCGAGCGGTGCCCGGCCGCCTCCGGAGCGCGCTCTCCCCCGGCGGGGCCGGGGGGACACTGGGCCGCCGGCAGGCGCAGCAGCACGTCGTCGGCACGGCGCTGCTCGGCGTGGTGGGTGACGAGCACGACGATCCGGTCCGACAGACCCGCCCGCAGGTCGGCGAGCAGGGCGTCGGCCGCGGGACCGTCCAGGTGGGCGGTGGGCTCGTCGAGCAGCACGACGTCGGCACGGGTGAGCAGCGTCCGGGCCACGGCGAGCCGCTGGCGCTGACCGCCCGAGAGCCGGCCGCCGCCCGGTCCCACGGGGGTGTCGAGCCCCTCGGGCAGCTCATCGAGCAGGGGCGCCAGACCGACGCTCGCCAGGACGTCGCGCATCTCCGCCTCGGTGGGCCGGTCCTCCCGCCCGCGCGCGAGCAGGAGGTTGCCGCGGACGGTGGAGTCGAACAGGTGCGCCTCCTGCGGGCACCACGCGATCCGGCGCCGCAGCGCTCGGGCGTCGAGGTCGCGGCTGTCGATGCCGTTCACCCGCCATGCGCCCTCCGTGACGGGCAGGTGGCCCAGCAGTGCGGTGAGCAGCGTCGACTTCCCGGCACCCGAGGGTCCCTCGACCACGAGCCACTGGCCCCGCCGCACGACCGCCCGGAGGCCCCGGAACGCGGTCGCGGAAGCATCGGGCCAGGCGACGCCCAGCCCGTCCAGGGCGAGCTCGCGGATCTCCGCCGGCACGGGACGGCGCGCTGGGGAGGACGACGTCGCGCGAGCGGGCGGCTCCGCGACGGCCCGGATCCGGCGCAGGGAGGCGCTGAGCGCGGGCCACTGCTGGAGCGCGTCCACCACGCCGAGCATCGGGTCGACCAGGGCCAGTGGCAGCAGCACCAGTGCCGCGACCACGGGCGGTGGGATCGTCCCGTCCGCCACCGCGGGGGCGGACACCGGGAGCATCAGTGCGGAGGCCACGGAGCAGGTCAGGACCACGAGGCCCTCGCCCATCCCCTGCGCCCGGGCGCTGCGGCGGCTCGCCGCGTCGGCACGGTCCTCCAGGGCGTCGAGGCGGGCCAGCACGGCGGCGGTCCGGCCGTTGGCGCGCAGCTGCCCGGCCGCGGCGACCGTGGCCGCGAACCGGCGCAGCACCCGCGAGCGCACCAGGACCGTGGTGCGCGCGGCGGACCGGTCGGCGAGCAGCGCCACGACGGGCCCGGCGCACAGGCCGCCGGCCAGCGCGACGGCCAGGGCCGGTAGCGCCTCGGGGAGCAGGAGGAGGACGGCGGCGAGGGCGCCCAGTGCGGTGCCGGCCCCGACCAGGGGCGGCAGGAGGACGCGGGGCACGAGGTCGCGGACCCGGTCCGCGCCGGCGACCAGGTGGTCGAGGGCCGCGCCGCCGGTGGCCAGGCCGCGGGAGCCCGGCCCCCGGGCGGCGAGGCCCGTCCACAGCCGGTCCCGGAGCCCCGTGGTGGCGGCGAGGACGGCGTCGTGGGTGGCCAGCCGCTCGGCGTAGCGGAGGACGGCGCGGCCGATCCCGAAGAACCGGACGCCGACGATGGCGACCATCAGGTACATGATGTTCGGCTGCTCGGCGGCCCGGACGATGAGCCAGCCCGAGAGCATGGTGAGAGCGGCGGCGAACAGGGCCGCGGCGGTGCCCAGGGCCGCGGCCCCGGCGATGCGCCAGGGGTGCCGGCGCAGGAACGCGGCCAGCTCGCGCAGGACGGGGGCGGCCGCCCCGCCCGGGTCCCGCTGCGCGGGGGGCCCGCCGGGCGGGGCCGGCTCCGGGGACGGCGCCTCGTCGGCCGAGCGGCGGGTGGCCGGGGCGCCGAGGAGCAGGCGCCGGTCCGCGAGCGCGGCCACCGCGGCCTCGTGCGAGGCGAGGACGACCGTGACCGTGCCGCGCAGCCCGGCGACGAGCTGCTCGACGCGCCGGGCATTGGCCGGGTCGAGGTGAGCGGTCGGCTCGTCGAGCAGCAGCACGCGAGCCCCGGCGTCCACCCGGGCGAGGCCGCGGGCCAGACCGACGCGGCGCAGCTCGCCGGGGCTCAGCTCGGCGGGGTCGCCGGCGGCGAGCGCGGTGAGGCCGACCTGGTCGAGGATGCGGCGCGCGGCGGCCGGGCCGGTGGCGTGCAGCAGCACCTCGTCGAGGACGGTCTCCCCCACAGTGTGCACGTGCTGGGGGACCCAGGCGAGCGCGGCGGGATCGATCCCGGACACGGTCCCCTCCTGGGCCTCGACGGTGCCCGCGAGGACGCCCAGGAGTGTGGACTTGCCGCAGCCGCTGGGTCCCTCGACGCTGAGCACGGAGCCGGCCGGGACCTCGACGTCGACTCCGGAGAGCGCGCTCACGGACCGTCCGGGGTGGCGCACCACGAGTCCGTGGACGTGCACCGCGGGAGCCGTCGTCGACGCGGTGGCGGGGCGGCGGACGTCGGCGGGCAGCGGCTCGGCGACGATCTCGTGGGAGCGGCGCAGCGCCGCCACGCCGTCCTGGGAGGCGTGGAAGGCGGCGCCGAGGTCCCGGAAGGGGGTGAAGCACTCGGGGGCGAGCACGAGGGCGACCAGGCCCACCACCAGGTCGAGCTCGCCGTGGACGAGCCGGACGCCGACGAACACCGCCACCACGGCGACGGAGAGGGTGGAGATGAGCTCGAGCACGAGGGAGGAGAGGAACGCGGTGCGCAGCGTCGTCATCGTGGTCGCCCGGTGCTGCTCGGAGACCTCGCGCAGCGCCGCTGCCTGCTCCTCGACGCGCCCGAGTCCGACGAGCACGGGCAGTCCGCGCGCGAGCTCGACCAGGTGGTGCGAGAGCCGCTGGAGGGCGGCCGAGGACTCGTCGGCCTGCGCCCGGGTGTGCAGTCCCACGAGGACCATGAACACGGGGACCAGCGGCACGGTGAGCACCACGACGAGGGCGCTGACCCAGTCCGCCGAGAGGACGCGGAGCCCCACCAGCAGCGGCACCACGGCGGTTGTCACGGCGGCGGGCAGCACGCGCGCGTAGTAGTCGTCCAGGGCGTCGAGCCCGACGGTGCCCACGGCGCTGGTGGCCCCGACGTCGTGGGTGCCGCCGGCGAGCACTCGCGTGGCGAGCTCCCGGCGCAGCCCCCGCTTGGCCCGGGTCGCGGCGCGGGCGGCCACGACCTGGACGGCCCACGTGGCGAGCGCGCGGAGGACCCCGGCGCCGATCCCCAGCAGGAGGGCCGGCCGCCAGGCGGAGGGGTCTCCGGCGATCACGCCGACGATCCCGCGGGCGACCGCCTCGGCCATGCCGACGAGGGCCAGGGCCTTGAGCGCTCCCAGGAGTCCGAGGGCGAACAGGGCGGGGCCGCCGCCCGGTCCCAGTGGTGGGCCGCTCATGCCCCGGGCGTCCCGTCGTCGCCGTGGGGGGCCGCCTCGGGCGGTGCCTGACCGGCGTCCGGCCGGGTGCCGGTGGCCGTGGCGCGGGCCGCGACGGCGGGCAGGACGGCGTGCGGCTCCGGCAGGTGGTCGGTCGACAGCCGCCGGCGGAACACCCAGTAGCTCCAGCCCTGGTAGAGCAGCACCAGCGGCAGGCCGAAGGCGGCGACGACGGTCATGACGCCCAGCGTGTAGTCGCTGTTGGACGAGTTCGTGACCGTCAGGTCGTGGGCGGCGTCGATCGTGGAGGGCAGCACCACCGGGTAGACGTCGGCGAAGACGGCCCCGAAGCCCAGGAGCAGGAACGCGGCGGTGCCGCCGAAGGAGCGGGCCTCGTGCCCGGCCCGTGCGCTGGTCCACGCGAAGAGTGCGGCCAGCACCGCCGCGACCAGCAGCGGCCACGTCCACGGCCGTCCCGTCATCAGGTGCACCGCCAGCACCCACACCGCCAGCGGGAGCAGCGCGACGGGGATCCAGCGGACGAGGATCCGCCGGGCCCGTGCCCGCACCTGGCCCTCGGCCTTCAGGCCCAGGAACGCCGCGCCGTGCGCGAGGCTGAAGCCGACCACGGCCAGCCCGCCCAGCAGGGCGTAGGGGCTCAGCCAGGCGAACGCGCCCCCGACCCGGTCACCGTTGGCGTCCAGCGGCAGGCCCGTGGTGGTCACGGCCAGCGTGGCTCCGAGTCCGAAGGCGGCGAGGAAGGAGCCCGTGCCGAGGGCGCGGTCCGCCCACCGACGCCACCGGTCGCTGTGGACCTTGCCGCGGTACTCGATGGCCACGGCCCGGAAGATCAGCCCGACCAGGACGAGCACGAGCAGGAGGTAGAGCCCGGAGAACAGGGAGGCGTACCAGTGCGGGAACGCCGCGAAGAGCCCGGCGGCGGCGGTGATCAGCCAGACCTCGTTGCCGTCCCAGACGGGCCCGATGGTGTTGAGCATCTGCCGGCGCTCGCGCTCGTCGCGGGTGCTCGTGAGCATGAGCATCCCCACGCCGAGGTCGAAGCCGTCGAGCAGGACGAAGCCGGCCCAGAGCACGGCGATGGCGATGAACCAGACGGTGGGGAGCAGTTCCATGGCGGGTGTCGTTCCTCGGGGTCTCAGGGGCGCGGGGTCTCAGGGGCGCTGGGTCTCAGGTGCGCTGGGTCTCAGGGGCGCTGGGTCTCAGGAGCGCAGGGTCTCAGGAGCGCAGGGTTTCGGCGGCGCGGGGGCGCAGGGGCGCGGAGTTCAGTAGGCGAAGGCCAGGACGTCGTCGCGCCCCGGGCCGTCGGTGGGACCGTGCTCCTCGTCCCGGTGGGCGAGTTCGGGCATCGCCGCGGCCACGCCGCCGCGCACGTAGCGGACGATGAGCACGGTCTCCACGACCAGGAGCACCCCGTAGATCAGGCCGAGCGTCGCGAGCGAGAACACGATCTCCTGGCCGCTGACCCCGGGCGAGACCGCGGCAGCGGTGAACATGTAGACCCCGTCCACGCCGCTGGGGTTCGGGTTGGGGACGACGACGAAGGGCTGGCGGCCCATCTCGGTGAACACCCATCCGGCGATGTTGGCCCCGAAGGGCGCGAGGATGCCGGCCACGGCGGTCCACATCAGGGGCCGGGAGTCCGGGACGGTGCCCTTGCGGGTGAGCCACAGGGCCAGGGCCGCGAAGGCGGCGGCGAGCATGCCGAAGCCGATCATCAGCCGGAAGCCCCAGTACGTGACCTCCATCAGGGGCAGGTAGTCGATCTCCTGGCCCGCGCGCTCGCCGTAGATCGGGTCGTCGGGCAGGTGCGTGCCGTAGGCCTCCCGGTACTCCGGGACGAGCGTGTTCACGCCCTTGACCTCGGTGTCGAAGTCGTTGTGGGCCAGGAAGGAGAGCAGGCCGGGGATCTCGATCACGGTGACGACCTCGTCGCAGTCCTGCCCGCCCAGCGGTCCGACGGAGAGGACGGAGAACCCGGTGCCGTCGTGGCAGGCGGCCTCGGCGGCGGCCATCTTCAGCGGCTGCTGCTCGAACATCAGCTTGCCCTGCACGTCACCGGTCGCGGCGACCCCGGCGAACGCGGCCACGGCCACGGCCGCGCCGATCCGCAGGCTCGTCAGCCACACCCGGTGGTCGGTGCGGTCCCGCCCGGGGATGTCGGCCCGTTCCCCGACGACCACGGCACCGCGGTCGTCGACGGTGTCGATGCCGTCACGCCGGCGCTGCCACAGGTGGTACCACGAGATGCCGAGCAGGAAGGCCGCGCCCACGGCGACGGCCCCGGCCAGGGTGTGCGAGTACGCGACGAGGGCGGTGTTGTTGGTCAGCACGGCCCACACGTCGTTCATCACCGGACGCCCGTCGACGAGCTCGACGCCCACGGGGTGCTGCATCCACGAGTTCGCCACGATGATGAAGAACGCCGAGACCACCGAGCCCACCACGGCGGTCCACAGGGTGGCGAGGTGCACCTTCTTCGGCAGCCGGTCCCAGCCGAAGATCCACAGGCCGAGGAAGGTCGACTCGAAGAAGAAGGCGAGCAGGCCCTCCATCGCGAGCGGGGCGCCGAAGACGTCGCCGACGAACCGGGAGTACTCGCTCCACGCCATCCCGAACTGGAACTCCTGCACCAGGCCGGTGGCGACGCCCATGATGAAGTTGATCAGGTAGAGCTTGCCCCAGAACTTGGTCATCCGCAGCCAGCGCTCGTTCCCGGTGCGCACCCACATGGTCTGCATGACCGCCACCAGCAGACCCAGGCCGAGGGTCAGCGGGACCATCACGAAGTGGTAGACGGTGGTGATGCCGAACTGCCACCGGGCGATCTCCAACGGATCCATGCGCCTGCTCTCTCCTCGGGCTCTGCGGCACGCCGTGACTTCTACGCGACGTAGAAACCATTTCTACACGATGGTAGAAGACAATGCGAGATCCGCTAGGATCGGAGCGTGGCAACAAACGACATGCACCGCGCGACATCCCTGGGCGAGCTCGAGCGCTCGGTCATGGAGATCCTCTGGCAGTCGGGCACCCCCCTCTCGGCGTACGACCTCCAGGACCGGCTCCCCGCGACGGCCGGCGGTGGAAGACCCCGTGCGGCGACCACCGTCCTGACCGTCCTCTCCCGCCTCGAGCGCAAGGGCTTCGTGCGCCGCGAGCGCTCCTCACGGCCGCACCGCTACCGGGCCGCGGCCTCTCGCGAGGAGCACATGGCGGACCTCATGCACGACGTCCTGGGCGAGGCGCAGGACCGTGCGGCCGTCCTGGCACGGTTCGTCGGCCGGGTCAGCTCCGAGGAGGCCGAGACCCTCCGGCGGCTGCTCGACGGCTGAGCGACCGTGCTCGCCGGCTCGGTCGCGCTCGCGGCGCTCGCCCTGGCCCTCGCGTGGCCCGTGCCGGTGCTGCTCTCCCGTGCCCGGTGGCCGGCGCGGGCCCCCGCCACGGCGCTCGTGCTCTGGCAGGCCGTGGCCCTGGCCGGCGGCCTGTCGATGCTCGGCTCCCTGTTCTCCTTCGGCCTGGTGCCCTTCGGAACGGACGTCGTCACAGGGGGCCTCGGCCTGCTCGCGAGCCTCCTGGAGGCGCACCCGCCGGTCCGCCCCGAACCGGTGCACGTCATCGCCCTCTCGGGCGCGTTCCTGCTCGGGGGCCACCTCCTGCTCAACCTGCTCGTGACGGTCGTGCGCGCCGAGCGGGAACGACGACGCCACGCCCAGTTGGTGCTGCTGCTCAGCACCCCCCTGCCCGACACCCCGGGGACACGGCTGCTCGACGACCCCGCCCCGGTGGCCTACTGCCTGCCCGGGGCCTTCACCACCATGACCGTCCTGTCCTCCGGCCTCCTGTCGCTGCTGGAGGAGGACGAGCTGCGCGCCGTGATCGAGCACGAGCGGGCGCACGCCTCGCAGCGCCACGACATCGTGCTCGTGCTCTTCCGCGCCTGGCGTGCCTCCCTCCCGTGGTTCCCCATCGCCCACCGCGCCGACCACCAGGTCGGGCTGCTCGTGGAGATGCTCGCCGACGACCTCGCCCGCCGCTGCGTCGACGACCGCTCCCTGGCCCGGGCCGTCGCCCTCGTCAGCGCCGGCGGGTCCGTGCACCGGACTGCCCGGGAGGAGGGCCCCTGGACCGGGCCGGACCGGCTCGCGGAGGCACATGCCCGGATCCAGCGTCTCGGCGCGCCGCCGCTGCCCCCGCTCCGGCGCGGCATCGTCGTCGGCGCGGCCCTGGCACTGCTCACCGTGCCCACGGTCCTGCTGCTCGCACCGGGCCTCACGACACTCCTGGGCTGAGCCGCGCCCCGATCCGGCGGCCCGTCGGCAGCCCCGATAGGGTGGCCGGATGGGCTGGCACATCGGCACCTCCGGGTGGAGCTACGACCACTGGGAGCACGTCCTCTACCCGCCGGGCACCCCTCCCGCGCGACGGCTGGAGATCTACACCCGGACCTTCTCCACGGTCGAGCTCAACGCGAGCTTCTACCGCTGGCCCCGGAACTCGACCTTCGCCGGGTGGAATACCCGCCTGCCACCGGGGTTCCGCATGTCGGTGAAGGCCCCGCGAGGCCTCACCCACGCCAAGAAGCTCTACTCCCCCGAGGTCTGGACGGAGCGCATCGCGGCGTCCTGGCACGAGCTGCACGACCGGCGGGCCGTCCTGCTCGTGCAGCTGCCGCCCACGCTGGCCCGCGACGACGCGCGCCTCGAGCACTTCCTCGCGGGCCTGCCCGGCTGGATCCGGGTGGCCGTCGAGTTCCGCCACGACAGCTGGGTGCACCCGGAGGTCTTCGCGCTGCTCGCCCGCCACGACGCGGCCTACTGCGTGATGAGCGGCGCGGGGCTGCCGTGCGTGCTGGAGGCGACGTCGGACGTCGTCTACGTCCGCCTGCACGGCCCCGACCCGCACCACCTCTACGCCGGTACCTACCCGGACGACGACCTGGCGTGGTGGGCCGAGCGGATCCGCGAGTGGGACCGTTCGGGTCACGAGGTCCACGCGTACTTCAACAACGACGGCGAGGGCCACGCCGTGCGCAACGCGCTCACCCTGCGCCGGTTCCTCGACCACGGCTGAGCTCCGGCCCGGCCCCGGACGGGCCCGGCCGGCGTCCGTCGCCGGGGCGACGCCGGACACACCGGTCCGCGCGTCGCGCACCCGTGACCGCATCGCTGGTAGGTTCGCCGCAGCAGGCACCGGACGAACCCCTCGCCCACCGCTTCCGACCCCCGAGGAGCACCCCCCGGCCATGGGGACCACCAGCATCCACACCGACCCCCCGCAGCGCTCGCCCCGCCCCGGGGCCCCGGCGGGGTCCGACGGCGCCGCCCGGGCGCACCGCAGGCCCTCCGCCACCGCTCCGGCGTGCCGGCCGACCGGCTGACCGGGACGGGACCGCGATGGACGAGCGCCAGATGCTCAACAAGGACGGTGCCACCTATGTGGGCGCCCGCGCCGTGGCCGTCCCCGCCCGGGTGGGGACCACCGGGGCCCGGCCCACCCGGCAGCGGGTCGTGGGCCAGGACCGTGACCGCTTCTTCCTCGACGACGGCCACGCCTACTGCCGGCTCACGGGCGTCGTGTGGGAGCAGCGCTCCTCGCCGGACCGGGGGACGACGCGCGTGCGCAACGCCTACACCGACGGCAGCGACCTGTTCGCGGGGCTGTGGAAGTCGGCCCTGGAACCGGAACGGACCACGGTGCGGGAGTCCGCGCGCCTGAGGGACGAGGACGTCGTCGCCGCCGTCCGCGCCGACCGGCGCGTCCCGCCGTGGTCCCGTGCGGACTTCTACTACGACATCGACCGGATCCGCCGGGCCGTGGACGCCCTCGAGGCGGACTGCCCCGGGGCCGGCCACGACGGGTTCTGGGCCGTCGTGGACGCCCACCGGCGCCCGGCGGAGGAGATCGCCGGGCTGACGCAGCCGGTGGGGCCGGAGTGCCTGACCGCCGGCCACGGAGTGTGCCACGAGTGCCGGCCGGTGCACGTCTGGGCGCGGATCGCCGAGCACCGCCGGACCCGCCACGGGGGCGACCCCTCCGCGCGCTACGACGCCGAGGCGATCATCGCCGCGCTCGACCGCATCGACCCCGACGTGTCCCGCATCCCCCTCGAGATCGTCACCCGCGTCCTCGACGCCCACTGCCGCCCCGGCGATCAGCCCGTGGCCTGACCCGGCGCGACGACGGCCACGGCGCCCGGTCAGGCGCCCACGTAGGCCGCGAGGTGCTCGCCGGTGAGCGTGGAGCGGGCGGCGACGAGCTCGGCGGGGGTGCCCTCGAAGACGACACGGCCGCCGTCGTGGCCCGCGCCCGGGCCGAGGTCGATGATCCAGTCGGCATGGGCCATGACCGCCTGGTGGTGCTCGATGACCACGACCGAGGTGCCCGAGTCGACGAGCCGGTCCAGCAGAGCCAGCAGCTGCTCGACGTCGGCGAGGTGGAGGCCGATGGTCGGTTCGTCGAGGACGTAGACGCGGCCCTTCTCGGCCATCCGGGCGGCCAGCTTCAGCCGCTGCCGCTCGCCGCCGGAGAGCGTGGTGAGCGGCTGGCCGAGCGCGAGGTAGCCGAGGCCGACATCGGCGAGCCTCGTGAGGACCGCGTGGGCGGCCGGCGTGCGGGCCTCACCGGCGCCGAAGAACTCCAGGGCTTCGGCGACGGGCATCGCGAGCACCTCGCTGATGTCCCGGCCGCCGAGGCGGTGCTCCAGCACGGCCGCCTGGAACCGTTTCCCCTCGCACTCCTCGCAGGTGGAGGTGACGCCCTGCATCATCCCGAGGTCGGTGTAGACGACACCGGCCCCGTTGCAGGCCGGGCACGCGCCCTCGGAGTTGGCGCTGAACAGCGCGGGCTTCACCCCGTTGGCCTTGGCGAACGCCTTCCGGACCGGTTCGAGCAGTCCGGTGTAGGTGGCGGGGTTGGACCGGCGGGAGCCCTTGATCGCGGTCTGGTCGACGACCACCACGCCGTCGCGCCCCGCCAGGTTCCCGTGGACCAGCGAGCTCTTGCCGGAGCCCGCGACACCGGTGACGACGGCGAGGACACCGGTCGGGACGTCGACGTCGACGTCGCGCAGGTTGTTCCGGGTCGCGCCGCGGATCTCCAGCGTGCCGGTGGGGGTCCGCACCGACTTCTTCAGGGCCGCCCGGTCGTCGAAGTGGCGTCCGGTGGTCGTGCCGCTCGTCCGCAGCCCCTCGACCGTGCCCTCGTAGCAGACCGCGCCGCCCGCCGCGCCGGCGCCGGGCCCGAGGTCGACGACGCGGTCCGCGATGACGATCGTCTCCGGTTTGTGCTCCACCACCAGCACGGTGTTGCCCTTGTCGCGCAGCCGCAGCAGCAGCTCGTTCATGCGCTGGATGTCGTGCGGGTGCAGGCCGATGGTCGGCTCGTCGAACACGTAGGTGACGTCGGTCAGCGAGGACCCGAGGTGGCGGACCATCTTCACGCGCTGCGCCTCGCCCCCCGACAGCGTGCCGGCGGCCCGGTCGAGAGCGAGGTAGCCGAGCCCGATCTCCACGAAGGAGTCCAGGGTCTCCCCCAGCGCCGCCAGCAACGGCGCCACCGACGGCTCGTCGAGCCCCCGGACCCACGCGGCGAGGTCGCTGATCTGCATCGCGCACGCGTCGGCGATGCTCGTCCCTCCGATCCTCGAGGACCGGGCCGCCTCGCTGAGCCGGCTGCCCCCGCACTCGGGACACACCGTGAACGTGATCGCCCGGTCCACGAACGCCCGGATGTGCGGCTGCATCGCCTCGCGGTCCTTCGCGAGGAACGACTTCCGGATCCGCGGGATCAGCCCCTCGTAGGTCACGTTCACGTTGTCGACCTTGATCCTGGTCGGCTCCTTGTGAAGGAGGTCCGCCAGCTCGGTCTCGCCGTACTCCCGGATCGGCTTGTCCGGGTCGAAGAAGCCGCAGCCCAGGAAGATGCGGCCGTACCACCCGTCCATGCTGTAGCCCGGGACGGTGATCGCGCCCTCGGCGAGCGACTTGGCGTCGTCGTACAGGGCGGAGAGGTCGAAGTCGCTGACGGTGCCGCGGCCCTCGCAGTGCGGGCACATGCCGCCGGTGACGCTGAAGCTGCGTCGCTCCTTCACGCTCTTGCCGCCGCGCTGGAACGTCACGGCACCCGCGCCGCTGACCGAGGCGACATTGAAGGAGAACGCCTGAGGCGAGCCGATGTGCGGCTGCCCGAGCCTGCTGAAGAGGATGCGCAGCATCGCGTGGGCGTCGGTGACGGTGCCGACCGTGGAGCGGGCATTGCCGCCCATCCGTTCCTGGTCCACGATGATCGCCGTCGTCAGCCCGTCGAGCACGTCGACGTCGGGCCGGGCCGGCGTCGGCATGAAGCCCTGCAGGAAGGCGCTGTAGGTCTCGTTGATCAGCCGCTGCGACTCCGCGGCGATCGTGCCGAAGACCAGGGAGCTCTTGCCCGAGCCGGACACCCCGGTGAACACGGTCAGCCGGCGCTTCGGGATCTCGACGCTGATGTCCTGGAGATTGTTCTCGCGCGCGCCGTGCACGCGGATCAGATCGTGGCGGTCCGCCGCGTGCTGCGCGGGCGACCGATCGCGCGAGGCGCTCAGCCCGTCCATCGTGGCTCCCTCCGTCGGGCGGGCCCCGGGTGCGGTCCCCGCCGGTGACCTCCCCGCCGGTGTGGCCCCGTGCGGCCGACGCCGCGCCGTGCGCCCGGACGTCCGGCACCGGCCCGCTCCCCACTGTATCCGCAGGGTCGGACGGCGCGGCCGGATCGGGGGTGTCGGAGGAGGCCATCGACCGGGGCCGGTCGGTGGCTGGGCCCCCGGGGGCGCACGCCGTCGACCACCGTCGTCGTCGCCGGACCGGCGTCCGCGCCGGCCACCGGCGCCAGTGGTCGCAGATTCCGCCTGAAGTGGTGCTTCCACGGCAATGGCCCCCGGAACTCCGGCAGAGGACTGACGTGCTGTGACGGAATAGCCGACCGGGCGATGCATGGCCGTTGATCGGAGCGTCCGCACACCTGCGCAGGGCCCGCAGCATGTGCACCACCGGGAAGGCCCCCTTGAGTGCCTCCGCCCCCGCCGCGTGCGCGCTGGACACCACGCCCTCCGCAGCGGCCGGCGGGGCAACGGTGCTCCCTGGCCGAGGAGCTGCCGAACCTGTCCCCGGAGGAGCCGAAGCCGCACGTCGTGCCGTTGCGGGCTGCCGCCGTGACCTTGGCGGCCTGAACGCCGTGGCCGCTTCGATCGCTTCGACGTGCAGACCTCCCCTGTCTGCAGCGCAGTAGCCGGCCCGTCGCCCCCGGTCCGAACCGGGGCGATGGGCCACCGTGGCGCGCCGCGGCTCGAGCCGGCACCAGCAGTCCGGCCAGCACGCAGTCCGCGCGGCCAGGTTCCCCACCATGAGCACCGCCTCCGTTCTCACCGCCTCCAGCCTCGTCGGACCCGGCTCTGCCACCGGCGCCTGAACGGCCCGACGGCGAGCGCCAGGGGCGGTTCACCTCCGTGCCGGTGGCTACGATCAGTGTCGTACCGTCCGGACCATCCGACCAGGAGGCACCCTCATGCCTGACGACGACGCCCTGCTCGCGTTCCTGCGGGAGCACTTGGAGCAGGACTGTGGCGGCGACATCCACGCCCTGCGCAACAGCGTCAGCCACGCGATCGAGGAGCTGGAGGAGGGCACCCGCACCCTCTACGCGCTGGTGGTGGAATGGGGTGGGGGCGCCGGCCCCGGGTGCGAGGGTCCCACCCGGTGGAGCATCTCCGAGAGCGAGACCGGCGACGGGCCGATCTACGCCACGGGCACCGTGTCCGGGTTCACCGGTGCGGACGAGGGCGAGGCGGAGATTGCCGAGGCGGTGCAGGAGGCCGGGTTCGAACTGGACGGGGCGTTCATGTACGGGATCGTCGCGGGCAACAGCGTCGCCATGGTCCGCCGGCTGCCGCGCGAGCACTGATCCGTCCGGTCCATCCGACGCAGGGTCCGGCCACTGGACGATGCCGTTGCCCGGCCGGCTCGGGGGCAGGCCTTCTGGGAACGGGGATCATCGCCGCAGTCTCTCCGCGCTCGGTCGAGGCGCCGGGTCGGATTGTCCCCTCGGACGAGCCGGCGGGCAATCCGGAGTCCCCTGCGTGTCAGGGTGAGTTGAGTCCAGTGGTTCACAGCAAGTCCGCCTGACGCTGGGCGAGATTGAGGATCGATCACCATGTCCGGTTCCGTTCTGTCCACCCCGGAGCAGAAGCCGGCCCATCTGGCCGCCTACGAGCAGGCCTGCCGAGAACAGCAGGGCGGGGCGTACCTGCGCCGGGAGGGCTTGTACTCCTCGTTGATCGCCGAGTGGCGCCGGTTGCGCGACGCGGGGGTGCTCGAGGGCAAGGCCGCCGGCGAGGCGGCGGGATGCCCGAGTGAGGAGCAGGCCGAGATCGCCCGGTTGCGACGCCAGCTGGCCGACTCTCAGCAGCGGTTGGCCACGACCGAGACCGCCTTGGACATCATGGGAAAAGCACACGCGCTCGTGGACCAGATCTCCGAGGGCGCGGACACCGAGCAGCCGCGCAAGAAGCGCTGATGGGCGCCTACACCGAGCTCACCACCGCGGGGACCACCACCCGGGTGGCCGCGGCCCTGACCGGGATGCCGCGGGCGACTGCCACCCGTCGACGGGCCAGGGCCGCTCCTGGACTTCGGGACGGCGTGGCCCCGGCCAACCGGCTCACCGGCCCGGAGCGGGACCGGGTGCTGGAGGCGCTCAACAGCGCCGAGTTCGTCGACCAGCCCCCGGCCCAGCTCTACGCCACGATGCTGGAGCGTGGGGTGTACCTGTGCTCGATCCCCACGATGTACCGCGTGCTGGCGGACGCGGCGCAGGTGAGGGAGCGCCGGCGCCAGGCCCGCCACCCGGCGAGGGCGGTCCCGGAGCTGGTGGCGGACGGGCCCGGGCAGGTCTACACCTGGGACACCACCAAGCTGCCCGGCCCCGCGAAGGGCATGTACTACGACGCCTACGTGATGATCGACGTCTACTCCCGCTACATCGTCGGCGCTCACGTGCACGCCCGAGAGTCCGGGCCGCCGGCCGAGGACATGATGCGCCGGATCTTCGGCGTGCCCGGGATACCGCAGGTCGTGCACGCCGATCGGGGCACCTCGATGACCTCCAAACCGGTGGCCGCGCTGCTGGCCGACCTCGGCGTCACCCGCTCCCACTCCGGGCCCAGCGTCTCGAACGACAATCCCTACTCGGAGGCGTGGTCCAAGACCTTGAAGTACGCCCCGGTCTTCCCCGAACGCTTCGGGTCGATCGGCGATGCCCGGGCGTTCATGGACCAGTTCGTCGAGGTCTGCAACCACGACCACCACCACGGCGGGATCGGGCCGCACACCCCGGCCGACGTGCACTACGCCCACGCCGCCGTCACCGAACAGCGCTCAGCGGCCCTGGCCGCGGCTCGGGCCGCTCATCCCGAGCGTTTCTCCACGACCGGGGGAGCCGAAGATCCTCGCGTTGCCCACCCATGCCTGGATCAACCCACCAGTCGCGACCGAACCGGCCGCCGCCTGACATCCTCTGGCCTCAAACCCCATGAAAATTTCCGACGGAGCATGGCTCGACCTTCACATCGCCAGTCGTCAGTGCCCGTGTCGCAGCGTGTCGGGGTGATGGGGGCCGCGCTAGGTTTTGTGGAAGCAGACTGTTCCGGATCAGCAGAGGAGCACGGGCATGTACGGTCGCACCGAAGACGAGTGGGAGCAGCTGCGGGAGTCGGCTGTCTACCACCTGGAGGCGGCTGCCAAGTCGCGGAGCACGATCGACTACAGCACCCTCAACCACCAGATCGCCGATGAGACAGGTCTGCCGCCCTTCGACTTCACCAAGCAGACCGGGCGGGACGCCATCGCGCAGCTCTTGGCCGAGATCTCGGAGGACACCCACGCCCGGCACGGGATCATGCTCTCCGCCCTGGTCACGCACAAGGGTTCGGCGAACCTCGGCGGCGGCTTCTACAAGCTGGCGTCCAAACTCGGGCAGATGCCCGCGAACCCGACGACAAACCAGAAAGATGAAGCGCTGTCCCGACTCACGGCCGAGGTGCACGATCACTACGCCAGGAGGGCGAGCGCACGTTGACGACCGGCCCCACAACGCCGGACTTCCAGTGCTCAGCGGGTGTGCCGGTCGATCCGGTACGTGAGCCCGGCCCGCGAGCGAGCTGCCGCGGCGGCCACGGTTCAGGCGGACGGTGACGTCTAGGAGCGCACCTCGTCCTCCAGGGTGCGCACCGCGGTGGCTTGCAGGGTGATGAGATCGGCGGCGTCGAAGGGCAGCACCGTGGCGGTCCGGGGCAGGAGTCGGTCGCTCAGCTCGATCAGGGTCCCGGAACGGATGGCTCCGGTGGCGGGTTCGTCCCACAGGACGGTGTCTCCGACGTTCACGGTGTGCTCCTCAGCGGGGGTGGGGTGGCGGTCACGAGGAGGCCGGCGAGGTGCTGGGCAGTGCGTCGAAGATGGCGTCGGCCAGGGCCCAGTCGTGGGGAAAGCCCCTCTTCGTGCAGGGACCTTGGAGCATCAGCTCGCGGGCCAAAGCTCGGGCCCCGGCCCGGTAGAGCGCGTCTTGGGTGATCGGGCGGTGGAAGTCCTCGTGGTCCAGGGCGGTGTGGTTAGCGATCTGGCTGTACTCGCTCAGCTTGGTCCGGAATGCTTCGTAGCCGGGGTCGATCTCCGCCATGTGGTGCAGGCGGGTCGCCACGTCGATGAAGCCTTCGCTGGTCTGGGACACCTCCAGCAACTTGTAGTGGCGGACGGTGAGCCGGGCCAGGATCCGGTCCCCGTCCTCGCGGCGCCTCGTCGGTGTCGACACCCGCCAGTATGTCCACTCGGTGTTGGCCGGGCAGCGCAGGACGTGGCCGACGTAGTCGGCCAGGACCCGCACGGTGTCTGCACCGGCCGGTGAGGAGAGCACCCCGGCAGCGGCCGGCTGAGCCATGGCGCGGGTCGGCACCCGGGGACGCGGCGGCCGCTGCGCCACTTCGTCCTCGGAGGCCAGCAACACCCAGCGGATCCTCTCGACGGTCTGCGCGTCGCGCACGGGGACGCCGTCCGGGCGCAGCGGCACCGCCTTGTTGTGCAGGTCGTTCTCCAGGGCCACCCCGGCGGCCTGGCGCTCGAAGATGGTCAGCACCTCGTTGAGCGTGGTCTGCAGGTAGAACATCTTGGCGACGTCGACCAGCACGATCCGCTGCTCCCACTCGCGCAGGTGCGTACTGATGCGTTTGGCCAGGTCGTCGGACATCCCGACGTACTGGGCGTCGTTGGCGCAGTGCAGCACCTAGATCCCGGGCCCGGAGATGCCCATCTCGCTCAGCTCACCCGTCGACTCGTAGCCGTAGATCTCGTGGGTGGCGAACTCCAGAGGGGGTTTCATGTCCGGATCCCAGACGGCGACCGGGGCCTTGATGGCCGGGTGCGGGTCGTAGGCGAGGACGTGGAGGTCTGTGAGCTCGTAGTCGAAGCTCGACGGGGCCGCATCCAACACCAGCGTCGGGTAGGGCCGGGGCTCACGGCTAAGCTGCTCGGTGACCTGCTAGCGGTGGTTGTCGTAGATGTGGCGGTGCCGCGCCGGTGCTCTCCGACGTCCAGCGCCAGGTGCTGCAGCACCTGGTTCCACGGGCGATCGGCCACCACCGCGGCCTCCAGCACTGCGGCGGTCAGTGCAGTGGTCTTCGGGTCCTCGTTGCGGTCGAGCACCTGGGCGGCGGCATAGCGCCGGCCCATCAGATTGCCGGTGACCGGGTTGCGCGTGGGCTCCGGCAGCTTCGGGTCGCGGGCGATCCGCCCGGCCTGGGTGCTGGCGGCTAAGTCGTCGACCAGCTCGGCCTAGGAGGAGCGCACCGCGGCGTCAAGATCGACCGGGGTCGGGGTCTGCCGGCCGGCCAGTCCCCGGTGCAGACTGGCGAGTTCGTGCTGGTATCCCTCCTCGGCGTCCTCGATCGACCGGGATGCGCCCAGGAAGCGCTACCGCTCGTGGTTCTTGTAGCCGTCCTCGTAGAAGACCTCGTCGAAGCTCTCCGCGTCCAGCGGGTCGGCCCGGCGCCACGATGCGTCGTCGCCGGCCATCCGGTCCAGGGCGGCGAGCATGTTCGCCTCGGCGGCGTAGCGAGTGGGGCCGGGGAAGTTCAGCGCGACCCGGCCGGCGGCCCGGATCGTCAGCACGGGCCGGCTCGGGCTCTCGAAGCAGTACTCCCCGTCCACCTCGTCTTCCGGTGCGGTGCTGAACTAGGTGCGGAACGCCGCGGCGGCGCGCGCGGAAGGGGTGTAGTCGTAGGCAGGTCGGGAGTCCATGTCGTGGAAGCGCGGGCCCAGTCACCGGTCGCCTCGCACAAGGTGACGGTCGGCGCCGTGAGCTCGAGCTACGCCTCGGGGTGGTCCTTGGCGGTGAAGCGTCCGTGGCCGGTGCGGGGATGCTGGTGCTCGGAGAAGGTCGTCATGACCCCCATGTGGGCGGCTCGGCTGCCGCTGGTGGCGCCCGGACATGGAGCCGCCCCGCTGCTCGCAGGGGGCGGCGGGGCGGTGAGCGCTCAGCGGGTGACGAGGCGGTCAGGCGGCGGTGACGGCCTCGTAGGCGCGGTCGGAGTGCTCCAGCTTGTCGGCTTGCTCGCGGGTGGCGACGTAGACGGTCTCGTTGCCCAGCAGACGCAGCTGCACGGGAACGGTCCGGGTGGTGGATGGTCTGGTCAGCACCTGCAGGAACTTCGGGTCGAGGGACAGAGCCTCGGCGGCGGCCTCGATGCGCTTGGTGGATACGGCCATGTTCTTGTTCCTCCTCTCAGAGGTTCGTGCGCCCATTATCGCTTGCCCTCATCGTGGCCGTCCACGTCCGGGGCGTCCTGGTGATCCACGTCGTCCTCCCTGATGGCGCGGATGGCCTCGGTGTCGGCGACGACCGAGTCGATGATGTCCGAGCGCAGGGTCTCCTTGACCTCTTCGACGAAAGAGGGCAGCTGCTCCCCGCGGGCCTCGGCGCTCTCCTCCAGGTCGTTGATCGCCTGGCTGGCGACACGTCTCTGCTGCTCATTTGCCGAGGTGGCCTTGTCGGCCGCCCACCGGGCCTGCTCGAGCTGCTGGGCGGACCGCTCGACGAGGTATCGGCGGTAGCTGACGACGGCGACCACGGCGGCGGTCACCCAGCTCATCACCTGCAGCCGGTCAAGGCTGCCGTCGAACCAGGCCCAGAAGGCGTCCAACCCGGTGCGCGCCCAGGGCACTCCGGCGGCGTAGAACACCGAGGCGATCACGACCAGCGCGAGGACGGCGACGGTCACCCACCCGGCAGGCTTGGGACCCCGCAGGCGGGTGGTCGCTGACGGACGGTCGGTCATGGGGCGTCCTCCGTGGTCAGGTCCGGGTCATCGTCGAACGTACCGGCGGGCCCGGACGCCGCTCGTCGCGTCCTGCACGGCGGTGCTCCACGCCCCATGCGTGCGGACGGTGCGCGGAGCTATACAGGGCGGCGCCCTCCACACCGAGATGGACTTGATCTAAACTTGATTTATGGCTGAGAGTCCCCTGGTTCCGCAACCCGACGCCCTGTCCTTCCGGCAGCAGTCCACCCATCACGAGGCGGTGCGCGCCGACTGGCAGGCCATCGTGCACGCGCTGAACACCAACCTCGGCAACGGGCTTCTCGCGCTGATCGCCGGGGTCCGACCGGAGACGGTCAGCCGTTGGGCGTCAGGGCAGAACAAGGACCCCCGGCCGGCGATGGAGCGCCGCGTGCGCGAGGCGTACACGATCTACACGGATCTGGTCCGCGTGGACTCCCCGCACACCGTGCGGGCCTGGTTCATGGGGTCCAATCCGCTGCTGGGCGACGACTCCCCGGCCGAGGCCCTGGCCGCCGACCGGTTCAAGGCCGTGCTGGCCGCCGCCCGCGCGTTCCGCGACGAGTGAGCACCCGCCGGCGGCTGGACCGCAACAACGTGATGGTGTGTGAGCCCGACACCGAACTGTGGCGGGTCGGCCGCTCCACCGGTCCGATGTACTTCTCCAGGATCGCCTCGGAGAACGCCGAGGACGACCGGGCAGGCAACCGCTTCGACGTCCTCGGCGGCGGCGTCCTGTACGCCGCCGCCGAGCCCGTGGGGGCCTACACCGAGACGCTGCAGGGATTCCGGCCCAGCACCGCCACGCGCGCCGCAGCCCAGGAGCACCAGCCGGGCCTGATGCTCGCCGGCGACGTCCCCCGGGACTGGCGCGAGAAACGGTCCCTGGCACAGTTTCTGGTCCAGAGCGCCACTCCCTTCGTGGACGTGGAGTCCCCGCAGACCCACCGGGCCCTGGAGCACCACCTGGCGAGCGAACTGGCCGGGCTGGGGGTCGCCAACCTCGACATCTCCGCGGTGCGCTCCGAGCGGCGGCTCCTCACCCGGCTGATCGCCACCTGGGTCTACCGCGCGGCGGACCCGAACACGGACTACGCGATGTACTGCGGCATCCGCTACGTGTCGAAGATCGGCAACCAAGAGTGCTGGGCGGTCTTCGAGGGCACCGAGCTCTCCCTGCTCGGCGCCACGCCCATCGACGGGAACGACCGAGCCTATCGGCAGGCCGGTGGCCAGCTGGGGCTGCGCCTCCACTGACACATCCGGGATCCGCCCACGGATGAGGGGCCAGACAGGCCCGGGAGTCCCGTGCCACCATGCGAGGACTGGGACGCCGAGGCCGGAGGGATCTGATGGAGGAGCAGAACCGCAAGATCCTGAAGTGGTGCCTGTCCCTCATGGCCTTCTTTGGGGCGCTCATGGTGCTGTCACAGGCGCTCCTGTGGCCCCCGGAGGGCGGCTTGGAGATCGTTACTGCTGTGCTCGTGGCGGCATCGGCCGCTTTCATCGTGGTCTTGAACGTCCGCTACGTCCGCGCCGGCCTGTGGCGGCGGGACACGGAGCAGAAATGACCGTGCAGTTGAACAGGACGCAGAAGACCGGCGTGGTGCTGTCGATCCTCGCCATCGTGTTCTCCGTGACGGGCCTGGTGGGCCACGTCGTGATCAAAGGCTCCCTCGAAATCGTCAGCCTGGTCCTGTCCGGCAGCACGGTGATTCTCGCCGCGATGATGTTGACCCACTTGGTCCGGCAGGGTTGGCGGGCGGCCCAGGGACATGAACCGGGGCAGGACGGGCGGTCGTGAGCGGGGAGCGGGAGTGGCCTGAGCGGGCGTGGTGGTCCGTCGTGCTGGTCGACATGCTGAGCATCTTCGTGATCGTCGTCGTCTGGCTGACCTGTGGGTGGGGCGTGGCCGCCTTCATCGGTGTGGTGGCCACGGCCTTGGGGCTCTGGTGGCAGGTCGGCCCGTTCTGGACCCGGGATCAGCGAGAGCGGATCCGTCGACAGGCCCGGCAGCGCATCGACCGGCAACAGGGGTAGCCGTGTCGCGGACGAAGCGGTGGAGTCTGGCCTTCCTGGGGATCATGTTCGCGGGCTGTGTGACGCTCGGCTTGATGGGCCAGTGGAGCGCGTGGATCACCGCCGTCGCCTTCGCGTCCTTGATCGCCTCCGTCCTCAACAGGGATCGCCGGGCCCGAGGGCGCCAGGACGGTCAGCCGTGACACGGGTCCGGGTCCTCGGGTACGCGGCGTGGATCGCGTTCTTCACCATCAGCGTCCACGTCGGGATACAGCTCGGTGAGACCGTGCTCGTCTGGGTTCTCGTCGGGCTGTTCGTGGTGTGGGCGGTCTCGTCATGGGTCGTGGAGAGGCAGGCGGCCGCTCGTCGCCGAGCCGACCGCGGGGAGCGCCGGTGAAGTGGAAGCCGCGGGGTCCGGCGTGATGTCTGTGTCGCGCGAACATCAAGGTGCGTCACGAACTCCAGCTCTCACCGACGCGGCAAAAGGCAGCCGTAAAGTCACCACATAATTGACGTAATTATTCGTATGAACGAAGATTAGTGGCATGGAACTGACCATCGCCGACGCGGCCGCCCGGCTCGGCGTCTCAACCCGCGAAGCCCAGCGGCTGGCCCAGGAGGGCCAGCTCCAGGTCATACGCCGGGTGGGTCGATCCCTGCTCGTCGACGACTCCTCGGTGGCTCAGCGGATCCACACTGCTCAGACCCGAGGCCGCCGGTGGAGCCCCGCCACCTTTTGGGCAGCGGTCGAGCTTCTCGAGCACGGGCACACCGACCGGCTCACCGGCAGCGCCCGCTCCCGCCTCAAGCGTCGACTGGCCTCGATCACGGCCGAGGACTTCGCACGCCTGGCCGCCGGCCGGGCCCGGACGCGGCGGATGACCCGGACCAGGCGTCGGCCGGCCGACCTGGAGGCGGCCCTGGTCGTCTCCGGCCGTTCGGCGCTGAAGGACCAGGGCACCGCAGCCCGCTTCGGGCTGGCCGCGGGCGGGACCGAGGACGTGGAGGGCTACCTGCGCCGAGCGGACCTCCAGGCGGTGATGTCCCGCTTCGGGCTGTTCGACGACGCCGACGGCGAAGTGTTCCTGCACGTGGGCGACGAAGACGCGGTGGCATCCGACATCACCGTGGCCCTGGACCTCATCGAGAGGGGCACCACCCGGGAGCGCTCGGCCGGCCTGGCCGTGCTGCGGGAGGCGCTGGGCCGGTGAGTGAGCCGGGCGGCCCTCGCCCGCGTCCCACCTGGGAGCTGGCCGAGCCGCCTGGCGGGTTCGCCCCGCCGTGGCCGCTGGCACTGGAGCTGGCCGAAGCCATGCCGCCGGGCTCTTGGACGCTGGTGGGCGGGCTCATGGTGCAACTGCACGCCTTGCACGCCGGCATTGACCCGCCGCGGGCGACCGTCGATGTGGACATCGTATGGCACATCGAGACCCACATGTCCTGGGTCAAGACTGCTCAGGTGCTGCAGGGCAGCGGATATCGGCTGCGGGAGCCCAACGACCGTAAGGGCGTGGCCCACCGCTACGTGCGCGGCGACGACATGGTGGACGTGCTGATCGCCGATCACGTCGCCCCGCGGGCCCTCCGCGAGCGCGCCGCGGGGCAGAATCTGATGCGGATCCCCGGGGCCACCAGCGCCCTGCGCAAGACGGTGAACTGCCGTATCACCCGGGAGGACGGATCGGTGTCCGTCATCAGCGTGCCGGATGTGCTGGGGGCGCTGACGCTCAAGGGCGGGGCCTATGTGGAGGACTCACGCGAGGCCGGCCGGCACCTGGACGACGCCGTGGTGCTGCTGCGCACCATCGAGGACCCCGACGAGCTGGTCGAGGACGTGAACGCCTGGACCCGCAACGATCCCCGCAGGATCCGAGCCCTGGCCAGGAGCCTGCCGGAGGACCACGAGGCCTGGGCTCAGATCCCCGACCGGAGGGAAAGGCGGCGAGCCCTAGTGGCCCTGGGCATCCTGGCCGAGGCCCGCCCCGGCGCCCACCCGTCCTGAGAGGGCACCAAGGCCAGGACGGACTTCGCCCTGGCGCTGGACCTACTGCAGCCGCGGATCGGCTGCCGCGAGCGCGACGGCCGTGCCGTGGCGGTTCCCGTCGCGGTGGCCGTAGCCGAGGTAGGAGAGCTGGATCTGGTAGTCGGCGTACTCGTCGCCGCACCAGGTGGGCCACCAGGTGCGCTTCTTCATCTCTTTCGGGTGCGCGGAGCGGGCGGTGACGGCCACTCATTCGACGGGGGCGAGGATGGGGACGACGGCGGCGGCGAGGTCGGAGGGGTCGGCGCCGAACCGGGTGGCGCGCACCGGGGAACCGTTGACGGCGCGCAGGTGTCCGAGCACTCCGGCCTCGCCGATCGTCGCCGGCAGGACGGCCGGGGAGACGCGCGCTCCGACGGCCTGGGCGATCTGCAGCTCGGCCCGGGAGGTGGCCGCCTCGGGGGTGATGGGCACGTAGTCGGCCACCGTCGTGGCGGTGGCGGTGACCAGCAGCGTGAACGGCCCCGAAGCGGTGGCGGCCGCGGGCGGCCTCTCCGCGCTCCAGCCCGACGGGAGGTGTCCGCGGTGTCACCGCTGCTGGTGGTCACCAGCACGGGGGCGGGCCACGGCCTGGGGTCCGGTGCGCCTGCACGCTGCTGGTCGCCACGATGTGGAAGCGAAGACTCTGCGAGTTCGGTCACCGGGGGTGGGCGTTCCGATGGCGCGGGACGGTCACCAGGATGGTCGACGGGACGGCCGATGGCCGGAGCACCAGTACGAGGAACGGCTGTCGGTTCGAGCACGCAGTGCGCCCTCTCCTCAGCCCAGCGGCTGGTGCTTCCAGGCTAAGCCTGCCGGTGCGGGAGCATCTGTCGGCGCGAGACTAAGACGACACCACGACCGTCGCCGACGTCCGGTCTGGGCCCCAGCAGAGCCTGAAGAACCACCTCGCCACCCGCCCGGGTGCACCGGACCAGCCCGCCCTGCAGGCCCGGATCGACACGTTCATCGCCTACTACAACACCGTCCGGCCCCACCGCGCCCTGGACCGGGCCACCCCCGCCAGCGCCTACCGTGCCCTGCCCAAGGCCACCCCCACCGGGTGGCGGATCCGCACTGACCGCGTCGACAAGACCGGCCGCGTCACCGTGCGCCTGCACTCGAGACTGCACCACATCGGCATCGGGCGGACCTACGCCCGAACCCCCGTGAAGATGTTCCTCCACGGCTCCCACGTGCTGATCATCGACCCGGCCCCCGGCCACATCCTCCGGGACTACATCCTCGACCCCACCCAGGACTACCAGCCCCGCTCCCTCGACCAGGACCAGCACCCGGACACGAAAAAACACCCCGGACCTTAGGTCCGGGGTGTTTCCGATGTCCTGAGACATCACACTGTGCGCGAGGGGGGACTTGAACCCCCACCCTCTAATACGAGGACTAGCACCTCAAGCTAGCGCGTCTGCCTATTCCGCCACCCGCGCGAGTGGATCCAGGAGGAACACGAGGCCGTTTCCGGCGGTCCGCCCTGAACGCAACAGGAAACAAGTTACCACATGACCGCCGCCAGTTCACGTCGGCGGTCGTCCGCGGACGGCGGCCCGGCGGTCGGGCGTCCGCGACCGCGAGGTGCGGGCAGAAAGTCCGGAAGACGGGAAGCCGACGGCTACCGCCGGGAGCCGTCATGGGGTTAGATGAACCTGAGCGTTGCCTGGATCATGTGTCTGACCTGGGAAAATGCTCTCCCGAGCACCGCATTGCGCGCACCGGAGCACGTCCCGTCCAGCCGGTGCGGCGGCGGCTCGGGATGGCCCGGGGACCCCCCTCACCTGTGCCGGCGGTGGTCGCCGTCGCCTCGTCCCCCGTCCCGCCCGGACCGCCCGCCGTCGCCCATGAGGCATGCGACGACCTCCACAGCGAACCGTCCGAGCCCGGGCCCGCCGCGACGGCTTCCGGTCCGACGACACGGGGCCCGGCCGTCTCGGCCGGGCCCCTCACGTCGCGTGCACGCCGGTGCTCACAGGACCGAGCGGTAGACCTCCACGGTCCGCTCGGCAATGGCTTCCCACGCGAAGTGCTCCTCGGCGCGCCGACGACCGGCGGCGCCCATCTCCCGGGCCCGGGCCGGGTCGGTCACGACGTCGGTGAGGGCCGCGGCGAAGTCCGCGACGAACTTCTCCGGGTCCAGCGGAGTACCGGTGCCGTCCTGGACCTGCTCCAGGGGCACGAGCCGACCGGTCTCGCCCTCGACCACGACCTCGGGGATCCCTCCGGTGGCGGAGGCGACCACGGCGGTGCCGCAGGCCATGGCCTCGAGGTTGACGATGCCCAGGGGCTCGTAGACGGAGGGGCACGCGAAGGCCGTGGCGCCGGAGAGGATCTGCACGATCTCGTGGCGCGGCAGCATCTTCTCGATGAGCACGACCCCGGACCGGGTGGCCTTCAGCTCCTCGATGAGCGCGTTGACCTCGGCGCCCAGCTCGGGGGTGTCGGCGGCACCGGCGCACAGCACCAGCTGGACGTCCTCGGGCAGCCGGGCGGCGGCGCGGAGCAGGAACGGCACGCCCTTCTGACGTGTCACCCGTCCCACGAAGGCCACGGAGGGCTTGGCGGGGTCGATCCCGTAGGACTCGAGGACGTCGGTGTTCTCGTCCGGAACCCACTGACTGACGTCGATGCCGTTGTGCACCGTGCGCACGCGCTCCGGGTCGACCTCCGGGTAGGAGCGCAGGATGTCCTGCCGCATGCCGTCCGAGACCGCGATGATCGCGGCGGCGGCCTCGTAGGCCGTCCTCTCCACGAACGAGGACACGGCGTAGCCGCCGCCGAGCTGCTCGGCCTTCCACGGCCGCAGCGGCTCGAGCGAGTGCGCGGAGAGCACGTGCGGGATGCCGTGCATGAGGGAGCCGAGGTGACCGGCCATGTTGGCGTACCACGTGTGGGAGTGCACCAGGTCCGCGCCGGCCATGTCGCCGACCATGGCGAGGTCCACCCCGAGGGTCTGGATCGCGGCGTTGGCACCGGCGAGGTCGGCCGGCACCGGGTACGCCGTGACCTCCACCCCGTTGACGCGCGGTTCCCGCGGCGCTCCGAAGCACCGCACTCTCAGGTCGACCAGAGGGGCCAGCACCCTCGAGAGCTCGGACACGTGGACTCCGGCGCCGCCGTAGATCTCGGGCGGGAACTCCTTGGACAAGATATCGACTCGCACGGTTCCGAGCGTACTGCAGGAGTGGCACCGCGCCAGGGGGGAATCGCCTGCGAAGCGCCACGGACGGTCACGAGAAGGACACAACGGGATTCGCGTGCCGGAGGTCACGACCGTCGGCGGCGGTTAAGACACAATGAAGGCGCCTGTCGAGCGGTCCCGCACCGTGAGGCGGGGCCGACGCGCCCGTTGCCGAAGTGTTGAGAGAGGTTCCCATGCCCCACCGTAAGAAGGTTCTCGCGATCGTCCTGGCCGGGGGGGAGGGCAAACGCCTCATGCCGTTGACGGAGGACCGCGCCAAGCCCGCGGTGCCCTTCGGCGGCGGCTACCGGCTGATCGACTTCGCCCTCTCCAACATCGTCAACTCGGGATATCTGCAGGTCGTGGTGCTGACCCAGTACAAGTCCCACTCCCTGGACCAGCACGTCTCCCAGACCTGGCGGCTGTCCACCCAGCTGGGCAACTACGTGGCGACTGTCCCCGCCCAGCAGCGCCGCGGCAAGGATTGGTTCCTGGGCTCCGCCAACGCCATCTACCAGTCGATGAACCTCATCGACGACACCAAGCCGGACATCGTCGTCGTGGTGGGCGCCGACCACGTCTATCGCATGGACTTCTCCCAGATGGTCGACTTCCACTGCGAGTCGGGCGCGCGCGCCACGGTCGCCGGCGTACGGCAGCCCATGGAGATGGTGACGTCCTTCGGCGTGATCGAGACCGACCCCGGTGACGTCACCAGGATCACCCGTTTCGTGGAGAAGCCCGAGTCGACCGCTCCCCTGCCGGACGACCCCAACGCCTTCCTGGCCTCGATGGGCAACTACGTCTTCGACACCGAGGCCCTCGTGGAGGCCCTCCGGGCCGACGAGGTCAAGGAGGGCACGAAGCACGACATGGGCGGGGACATCATGCCGTGGTTCGCCGACCGCGGCGAGGCCGCCGTCTACGACTTCACGCACAACGACGTCCCCGGTTCCACCGAGCGGGACCGGCAGTACTGGCGCGACGTCGGCACCCTGGACTCGTACTACGACTCCCACATGGACCTGATCCGCCCCCTGCCGGTGTTCAACCTCTACAACTACCACTGGCCGCTCTACACGCACGAGATCCAGGCCCCGCCGGCCAAGCTCGTGCGGGGCCCGCACGGCGAGGGCGGCATCGCCACCGACTCGCTCCTGTCGCGGGGGGTACTGGTGACGGGCGGACGTGTGTCCGAGTCCGTGCTCTCGCCCAAGGTGCTCGTCAACAACGACGCCACCGTGGACCAGTCCATCCTCCTGCCCAACGTCCTGGTGGGCGAGGGCGCGGTGGTCTCGAAGTGCATCCTCGACAAGAACGTGGTCGTGCCCCCGGGCGTGCGCGTGGGTGTGGACCGGGCCGAGGACGAGGCGCGCGGTCTCACGGTGACCCCCTCCGGGCTGACGGTGGCCCCGAAGAACTTCCGCTTCGAGGACTGAGGATCCCGCTGTCCCCGGCCACGGGAGAGCGGCGCCGAGCACCCTGACGGGAAGTTCGGTGCCGCTCTCGTGCCCGGACCGGGTCCCGCGCCCGATGACTGCCGGCATGACGCCCGAGGCGGGCAGGCAGGGTCGGCGCCGCTCACATTTCCGGGGACATGGTCGGCACCACCGGTGTAGTAGAGGGGACAGAGTTCAGGTCCGGAATCCGGGCCCCTGGCGGTGCGACACGCGTCACCGCAGGTGGGAGGCACCTCGCGCTCGTCCCCCGCACGGTGAGGAGACCTCGCCGCGCCCCTCTTGAGCGTACATGCATAAGCATGGATTCTCCGTACGGTGGGAACCGATCCACACATCGCTTCTCACCCTCCGGAGATGATCGTGAACACATCCATCCGGCGAGCTCTGCTCCTCGCTCCCATGGCCTCTGCCCTGACCGTCTGTGGATTCACCGGCGCTCTCGCCGCCGATCTCAACCCGACCGCAGCACCACCCGCGGTGCATCTCGCCGTCATTCCTGACGTCCCTCAGTCGACATCAGCGACGGAACCCGACCCCGGACGCGGCAACGGCACCCAGGGCAACGGCACCCAGGGCAACGGCGGCCACGGCAGCGACGGCACCATCCCCGGCAACGGCACCCAGGGCAACGGCACCCAGGGCAACGGCGGCAACGGCAGCGACGGCAACGGCAGCGACGGCACCATCCCCGGCAACGGCACCCAGGGCAACGGCACCCAGGGCAACGGCGGCAACGGCAGCGACGGCACCATCCCCGGCAACGGCACCCAGGGCAACGGCACCCAGGGCAACGGCACCCAGGGCAACGGCGGCAACGGCAGCGACGGCACCATCCCCGGCAACGGCCACGACGGCAACGGCACCCAGGGCAACGGCGGCCACGGCAGCGACGGCACCATCGCTCCAGAGCACACGGACGAGAGCAGGGGCGACGTCCTGCCGCCTCCGCCCCCGTTGGCGGAGCCGATCCCCGACGATCCGACGCCCCAGCACCGTCCGGAGCCGGAATCGATGGCGCCTGTCGCCCCTGCCCCCGAACCCCAGGCTCCCCGGCAGACCGACGTCGAGAGCCGGTCGGCCGCGCCCGTCCGGAAGGCGGTGCCGGACACGACGCGCGCGGTGAGCCCGGAGCTTCCGGCTGCGACCCTTGGTGCGGTGCTGAGCGATCCCACGGTCCCAGCGGCCGCTGCGGCGGCGCCCACGACTCCGATCGCCCGTGCGGAGGCCCACACGACGACGGTGCGCGTTGCGGACGTGCCGACTGCGACCGTGGCCGTCGCAGGAACCCGGGTGACCGCCTGGGAGGCGCCCGTGAGCGGAGCGGCACAGCCGGACTCCCTGGCGTACACGGGCGTTCGCGGTGAGGCCCTGGGCGTGGGCGGGCTCGGCGCCGTCCTCCTCGCGCTGGCCTCGGTCCTGCGTCTCCGGCGCGTCTGAGGCTGCCGAGCCGTGCGCGCAGCTCCCGGGACGCCCGCCCTGCGGCACCCGGCCCGACGCGTCCGAACCCGTGGCAGGGCCGCGGTGCGCCCAACACGCCCCGGGGCCTTGAGCCTGGTGACGGCCCTCGGCCTGGCACTGCTGCTGGCGCCGCTGTGGCACCTGTGGTGGTCCGACGTCGTCGCGGGGCGGGCCCAGGAGCAGGCGGTGGCCCGGATGACCGACCTGCTGGAGGAGTCGGGCTCCGCCGAGCGGCCGGTCGTGACCGGCGCGGGCGCAGGTCCACCTCCGGTGGCGTCCCGCCCGGCGTACGGGGAGCTGATCGGCATCGTCTACGTGCCGCGCTTCGGGCGGGACTACGCCCGCCCCGTCGCGGAGGGAACGGACCCGGACGTGCTGGACACCCTGGGACTCGGGCACTATCCCTCCACGGCGATGCCGGGAGAGCTCGGGAACTTCGCGGTCGCCGGTCACCGGCAGTCCAACGGGAAGGCGCTGGACCTGGTCCACACCCTGCGGCCGGGGGACCGCATCCACGTGCGCACGGCCGAGGCGTACTACACCTATTCCTACCGCGGCAGCGAGATCGTGAGACCGGAGGAGACACGCGTGCTCGCGCCTGCCCCCACGGATCCGGCCTCCGCCCCCACCGAACGGCTCCTGACGCTGACCACGTGCCATCCGCGCTACGGGGCCAGCGAGCGGTTCGTCGCCCGTGCCGTGCTGACGTCCTGGCGTCCCTCGTCGGCGGGCGCACCGGCCGAGATCGCCGGGGCGGTCACGGCGGCCGGCCGCGCCTGAGGGCCGCCGTCCGCTCCTGCGGCCGGCCGCGCGAACGTCTCCCTCGGTCAGGCCGTCTGAGTGATGTCGACCTGGACCAGCAGACCGGACGTGCCGCCGCCCCCGGTGACCATGCCCTTGAGCGGGGTGACGTCCGTGTAGTCGCGGCCGCGGGCCACGGTCACGTGGAAGTCCGTCAGCCGCGTGTGGTTGGTGGGGTCGTAGGCGTACCAGCGGTCGTTCCACCACTCCACCCAGGCGTGGGACTCCCCCGCCACCGTGGTGCCGACCGGCGCGTCGAGGTCGGGGTGGAGGTAGCCGGAGACGTAGCGGGCGGGGATGCCCACGTGCCGGAGCATCCCGATGGCCACGTGCCCGAGATCCTGGCACACGCCCTTGGCCTCGCGCCAGGCGGCCTCGGCGTCGGTGTGCACGCCGGTGACCCCGGGCACGTACTGCATGTGCTCGGCGATCGCCCGGAAGATCGCGGCGGCCGCCTCGGAGGGGTCCGCGGAGGCGGCCCGGATCTCGTCCGCGACCTTCTCCAGCTGCGGGCCGATCCGCGTGAGCGGGGTCTGCTGCACGAAGTCCGAGACGGGGTCCTGGACCCGCGGGTCGCCGAGGCGCTCCCAGCTCAGCCCGTCCGCGGCCTCGTCCCCTGCGCGCCGGTGCACCTCGACCGTGGCCGAGGAGCGGACCTCGAGGTGGCGGTGCCTGCCCTGGATGTCGAAGGCGGCGACCCGGCTGCCCCAGTAGTCCCGGTAGTTGCTGACCGTGGCGATGCCGGGGCTCAGCGTGAGCTCCGCGTCGAGCACGATCTGCTCGTCGTCGGAGATGGGCGTCATCCGGGCCTCGTTGTAGGACTTGGAGACGCTGTCGTTGTAGTCGTAGCGGGTGATGTGGTCGATCTTGAGCCGGGTCACAGCATGCCTCCGAACCATGACGCCTCGAGGGCGTGCGAGAAGTACTTCGCGCCCACGGCCTCGGACGCCTTCGCGCACGCCGCCTGGACGTTGTTGAGGTGCTCGGGGAGCACCGAGATGAGGTCCTCCGCGTGGTGGAACTCCAGCGCGGTGCGCGCCTCGCCGATGATCCGACGGGCGTCGTCCTTGAACCCCACGCGCTGGATACCGGGCTCCAGGTCCACGAGGATGCCCTCCGCGGTGGTGAGTGCGTGCAGGATGGAGCGCGGGAAGAGCCGGTCCAGGAGCAGGAACTGCGTCGCGGACTCGTCGCTGAACGTGCCGTAGCGGGTGCGCAGGAACGCCTCGTAGCCGCCCGCGCAGTGCAGGATCGACACCCAGGACATCCCCGTCGTGGACGTGGTCGTGGACCGCGTCCACAGCAGCCGGGAGGTCATGTCCGCCCGCTCGATCGCCGCGCCCAGGGACAGGAACATCCAGGACTCGTCGTGGGACATCGTCATCTGGATCTGCCCGCGGACCGTGGCCATCCGCTCGATCGCCCAGTGGCAGGCCCGGAACGTCCCGACGACGTCACGCCGGTGCTGGCCCAGCCCGTAGTACGTGGAGTTCAGCGACTCCCACACGGCCGAGGAAACGGTCTCCCGGGCGCGGCGGGCGTTCTCCCGCGCCGCGTGCAGGGACCCCGAGATCGAGGTGAGACAGGCCTTGTTCCACGCCAGCTCGTGGATCAGGGACCGGACGCTGTGCTCGCCGTCGGCCGGCTCCACCCCCATCACGGCCATGATCCGGCGGACCTCGGCCTCCTGCTCCTCGACGGGCATCTGGGCGATCCGCTCCAGGTGGACGTCGAGGATGCGGGCGACGCCGTCGGCGCGCTCGACGTAGCGGCCGATCCAGAACAGGGACTCGGCAATACGGCTCAGCATGGGGTGCCCTCTCCGGTGCGGGTCCGTCGGTCGGCGGGGCCGGGCCCCGGGGTGGTGCGGTCCTCGGACCGCCGCTGCTGTTGCTGCTGCTGTTGCTGGTCGCTGTCCCCCTCGTCCTGCCAGGACGCCGCGACGGGCCACGTGTGCACCGAGTCGTCGACGTCCGGGTGCGGGGCCTGACCGGGGTCGAGGTCCTGGGTCTGCGGCCGGCCGAGCACCCACGTGTCCTTCGAGCCCCCGCCCTGGGAGGAGTTCACGATGAGGGAGCCCTTCTGCATGGCCACGCGGGTCAGCCCGCCCGGCAGGACGTAGACCTCGTCTCCGCTGTTGACGGCGAAGGGCCGCAGGTCCACGTGCCGGGGGCCGAAGCCGCCCTCGGCGAAGGTCGGGACGGTGGACAGCTGCAGGACCGGCTGGGCGATCCATCCGCGGGGGTCGGCCAGGACCTTCGCGCGCAGCTGCTCGAGCTCCGCCTCGGTGGCCTGCGGGCCGATGACCAGACCCTTTCCGCCGGAGCCGTCCACCGGCTTGACCACGAGCTCGTCCAGGTGGTCCAGGACGTAGGCCCGGGCCTCGGCCTCCTCCAGCCGGTAGGTGTCCACGTTGGCCAGCACCGGCTCCTCGTCGAGGTAGTAGCGGATGAGGTCGGGGACGTAGGAGTAGGTGAGCTTGTCGTCGGCCACGCCGTTGCCGATGGCGTTGGCGATCGTGACGTTGCCGGCGCGGGCGGCGTTGACGAGCCCCGAGCAGCCCAGGACGGAGTCCGAGCGGAAGTGCAGGGGGTCCACGAACTCGTCGTCGATCCGCTTGTAGATCACGTCCACCCGCTGCTCGCCGTCGGTGGTGCGCATGTACACCTTGTCGCCGCGGACCACCAGGTCACGGCCCTCCACGAGCTCCACGCCCATGAGACCCGCCAGGAGGGTGTGCTCGAAGTAGGCGGAGTTGAACACGCCGGGGGTGAGGACCACGACGGTGGGGTCCTCGGCCGCCTCGGGGGCCGTCGCTCGCAGGGCCTTGTAGAGGTGCCGGGGGTAGGCCTCCACGGCGCGGATCGGCTGGGACATGAACGCCTCCGGCAGTCCCTTGGCCATGGCCCGCCGGTTCTCGATCACGTAGGAGACCCCGGAGGGCACGCGCACGTTGTCCTCGAGGACGCGGAAGACGCCCTCCTGGTCCCGGACGACGTCGATGCCGGCCACGTGGATGCGGACGCCGCCGGCCGGCTTGAAGCCCCACACGGACCGGTGGAAGTGCGCCGAGGACGTGATGAGCGACTTCGGGACGATCCCGTCGGCCACCACGCGCTGCTCGCCGTACACGTCGTCGAGGAAGCGCTCGAGCGCCTGGACCCGCTGCACGACGCCCCGCTCGATCACGTTCCACTCGGCGGCGGTGATCACCCGCGGGACGATGTCGAGCGGGAACGGCCGCTCCTCCCCCGCGAAGTCGAAGGTCACGCCCCGGTCCAGGAAGGACCGGGCCATGGAGTCCGCCCGAGTGTTGACGTCGCTCAGGGAGAGCTCGTCCAGGACCCCGCCGATCCGTGCGTAGCCGGGGCGGGTGCGCTGGTCGGGCGTGAACATCTCGTCGTAGGCCGCCGCCCCGGCCATGTCGGCCGCATAGTTGTCGAACAGATCGGACATCTCGGTCGATCACACGCCTTCCGGGGTCGGGACGGTGGTTGCGGACAGCTCGGGCGGGCCGTGCACCGGGTCGGTGACCCGCACGCGAGGCTGTCCCCGATTGTGTCACGCGGCGCGGCCGGGCCCGGGCCGGACGTGCCCCTACGATGGGATCGCGTGTCCGGACGCCCCGGACGCGACACCGTGCCCCGGACCGGGCCCCGGTGACCCCGAGCGGAGAGGACACGATGGACGCGCCGGAGCCCCAGGACCGTGTCACGGTGGTCGTGGCCACCCGCGACCGGCGTGAGGAGCTCCTCGCCCACCTGGACCGGCACGAGGGACCCGTGGTCGTCGTGGACAACGCCTCCTCGGACGGCACCGTCGAGGCCGTGCGGGCCGCCCACCCCGGCGTGCAGGTCGTGGCGCTGCCCCGCAACGTGGGGGCCGTCGCCCGGACCGTGGGCGCACGGCTGGCCCGCACCCCCTACGTCGCCTTCGCCGACGACGACTCCTGGTGGGCCCCCGGCGCGCTCGCCCGCGCGGCCGCGGTCCTCGACGCCCACCCGCGGCTGGGCCTGCTGGCCGGGTCGATCGCCGTGGGACCCGAGGAGCGCCCCGATCCCCTCAACGCCGTCCTGGCCGCCTCCCCGCTCGGCATCCCGCCGGGGTGCCCGGGGCCGGCCCTGCTGGGCTTCGTGGGGTGCGGCGCGATCGTGCGCCGCTCGGCGTTCCTCGAGACGGGGGGCTTCGACGACGTCGTGCGCTTCCCAGGCGAGGAGGAGCGTGTCGCCCTGGACCTGTTCGACGCCGGGTGGCGGCTGTCCTACGTGCCGGAGATCCGCGCCCACCACCATCCCTCCACGCACCGCGAGCCCGGCGACCGCCGTCAGGCGGAGCTCGTCCGCAGCCGCCTGCTGACCGCGCTCATGCGCCGGCCCTGGCGGGTCGTGGCCCGCGAGGCACTGGGCGCCCTGCGCGGCGGCCCGCGCGGACGGCGGGGCCTGCTCGGTGCCCTGCCGCGGGTGCCGGCGGCCCTGCGGGCCCGCCACCCGGTCTCCCCCACCACCGAGGCCGCGCTCGCCGTCCTGCACGGCGCCGCGCCCCCGTCCGCACGGCGGCAGCGCCGCCACGACCCCTCCGCACGGCGGCGGCGCCGCCACGACCCCGAGGAGACGACCCCGTGAGCGAGACCCCGACGCCGCCCACCGGCCCGGACGAACGCCCCGACGGGCGGCCCGACGTGCGCCCGGACGAGCGGGTGGCGGTCGTGATGATCACCTACAACCGCCGCGAGGAGGCCCTGCTGGCCCTGTCCCGGCTGCGGGAGCTGCCAGAGCGGCCGCACGTCGTCGTGGTCGACAACGGCTCCGGGGACGGCACCGCGGAGGCCGTCCGGCGGGAGCACCCCTGGGCGGAGCTCGTGGCGAGCCCGGTGAACCTGGGCGCGGTGGGCCGCAACCTGGCCATGGAGCGCCTGGACGTCCCGTACGTCGCGTTCTGCGACGACGACACGTGGTGGGAGCCCGGGTCCCTGCGGCGCGCGGCCGACGCCCTCGACGCCCATCCGCGCCTGGGCGTGGTGACCGGACGGATCCTGGTGGAGCCCGGCGCGCGGGAGGACAGCATCAACGCGGAGCTGCTGCACTCCCCCGTGCAGGGCCCGGCGTGGCTGCCCGGCCCGGCGCTGGGCAGCTTCCTGGCCGGGGCCTCCGTGGTCCGGCGGACGGCGTTCCAGGCGGTGGGCGGGTTCAGCGAGCGGCTGTGGCTGGGCGGCGAGGAGGAGCTGCTGGCGGCGGACCTCGCGACCGCCGGCTGGGAGCTCGTGCACCTGCCCGACGTGGTGGTCCACCACCAGGCCTCGACCGTGCGGGACCCCCACCTGCGGCGGCGGCACGGGCTGCGCAACACGCTGTGGTTCACCTGGCTGCGCCGGCCGCTGCCGGCGGCCCTGCGCCGGACCCGGGACGTCCTCGCGGGCGCGCCCCGGGACCGGGTGACGGCGCTGGCCGTGCTGGACGCCGTGCGAGGCCTCCCGTGGGTGGTGCGCGAGCGGCGGCCGCTGCCGGAGCGCGTGGAGCGGCGGTTCCGCGCGCTCGAGGAGTCCCAGCGCACCAGCGCCGCCCGCCGCTACGTCAGCTGACGTCGCGGGCGCGGGCCCGGGCTCACCCGTGCGAGGCCGCCGCGCCCACGACCGGCACGCCGGCCTGCTCGCGGAACCACTCGACCGTGTGCGCCAGTCCCTCGGCCCACGACACCTCGGGGGCCCAGTCGAGGAGCTCGGTGGCGAGGGTGGTGTCGGGCCGGCGCACCTTCGGGTCGTCGACCGGGCGGTCGACGAACTCGATCTCCGAGGCGGAGCCGGTGGCGGCGAGCACGTCCCGGGCGATCCGGAGCACGGACAGCTCGTGCGGGTTGCCGATGTTCACGGGACCGGCGTGCCCCCTCCCTGCCAGGGCCAGGATGCCGCGCACGAGGTCGGAGACGTAGCAGACCGAGCGGGTCTGGCTGCCGTCGCCCGCCACGGTGAGGGGCTCCCCGGCCAGGGCCTGCCGGATGAACGTCGGGATCGCCCGGCCGTCGAAGGGCCGCATCCGCGGGCCGAAGGTGTTGAAGATCCGCACGATCCCGGTGTCGACCCCGTGCTCGGCGCGGTAGGCCACGGTGAGGGCCTCGGCGAAGCGCTTGGCCTCGTCGTAGACGCCGCGGGGGCCGACCGGGTTGACGTGGCCCCAGTAGCTCTCCGGCTGCGGGTGGACCTGCGGGTCGCCGTAGACCTCCGAGGTCGAGGCCAGCACGAAGCGGGCGCCCTTGTCCTTGGCGAGCCCGAGCGCGTGGTGGGTGCCGATCGAGCCGACCTTCAGCGTGTGGATGGGCAGCTTGAGGTAGTCGATCGGCGAGGCCGGGGAGGCGAAGTGCAGCACGAGGTCCACGTCGCCGGGCACGTGCACGTAGTCGGTGACGTCGCACTGGACGAGCCGGAACCCGGGGTCGCCCACGAGGTGCTCGATGTTGGCCGCGGAGCCCGTGAGGAAGTTGTCGAGGCACACGACCTCGACCTCGCGGCGCCGCAGCTCGGTGCACAGGTGGCTGCCCAGGAAGCCGGCGCCGCCGGTCACGACGGCGCGGCGGATCGGGCGGGCCGCGCCCGGGGTGGTGGTTCCGTTCGGCGTGGGGTTCACGGGGCTCCTCCGGTTCGTGGGTGGTCGGGGGGACGCGGACGGCGACGGGCGGTCGTCACCCGTCGTGGCGCGGCCTGCCGGTGCGTGCCGGCCGTCACGGGTCCGGGCGTCCCGGGTCCGGGCGTCCCGGATCCGGACGGGCGGCCAGCTGGTGCCGGGCGGCGGCGAGGACCTCGTCCACGGTGACGGCGGCCAGACGCCGGTCGAGCTCGGCCGCGTGGGGGTCGCCCCACGCCCCGGCGGCGGGGTCGCCGTGCCACAGGACGGTGTGCAGGCCGGTGTCCACGGCCGGGCCCCACCAAGCGGGCGGCGTCGGGCCGAAGAGCACGACGGAGCGCACGGCGAGGGCGGTGGCCAGGTGCGCGACGCCGGTGTCCGCGCTGAGCACGGCGGCGGCGGAGCCCACGGCCCCGGCCAGGCCGGGCAGGTCCAGGGTGCCGCAGCGGTTCTCGGCGCCGGGCACCCCGTCCACCACCGCCGCGGCGAGACCCGCCTCGGCCGCCGACCCGGTGACCACGACGCGGTGCCCGTCCGCGGCGAGGGCCGCCGCGACCCGGCGCCAGCGCCCGGCCGGCCACCGGCGGGAGGCGGAGGCCGCACCGGGGTGGATCAGCACGGGGGCGCCCACCGGGGCGGGCCGGTGGGGGCGCAGGCGCAGGTCCTCGGGGCCGCACGGACCGCCGGCCTCGCCCACGAGCCGGCACCAGCGGTGGACCTCGTGCTCCTCGCGCCGCCAGCGGGGGCCGTCGTGGCCGGGCGCGGCGAACGCCACGAGCCGCTCCGGCCGCGAGGCCCGCAGCACGTCGTGGCTGGCGGGCCCGCGCCCGTGCAGGTTCACGGCCACGTGGCCGCCCGCCAGCGGGGGCAGCGGGTCGAGCCCCGCGTGGGGCAGCACGCCGTCCACGACGCCGAGGTCCGTCAGCCACGTGCCGGGCGCCGACGGGGCGGCGAGAACGAGCCGGTGGCCGGGCAGCATGCGGCGCACGCCGCGCAGCGGAGCCACCCCGGTGAGGGCGTCGCCGAGCCCGAGGGCGCGCAGCACGAGCACGTCCCCGGGGCCGAGGTCCGCCGGGTCCACGGTCCGGGTCCCGGACGCGGTGGCCGGCTCAGCGCTCACGGCCGGCCCGCTGCAGGATCGCGGTCGTGGACCGCCCCGAGAGGTAGGGCAGCACGGTGACCCGCCCGCCCCAGCCCTGCACGTCCGCGGCCTCGGGCAGCTGCTCGGGCGTGTAGTCCCCGCCCTTGACCCACACGTCCGGGCGCAGCAGCCTCAGGGCCGCCCGGGGGTCGTCCTCGTCGAAGACGAGCACCGCGTCGACGCTGCGCAGCGCGCCCAGGACGCGGGCGCGGTCGGCCTCCCCGACCACGGGCCGCCCCGGCCCCTTGAGCCGGCGGACGGAGTCGTCCGAGTTGAGCAGCACCACGAGGGCGTCCCCCAGCCGCCGGGCGGCGTCGAGGGAGGCGATGTGCCCCGCGTGCAGGACGTCGAAGCACCCGCCCGTGGCCACGACCGTCCCGCCCCGGCCGCGCACGTCGGCGAGCAGGTCCCGGACCTCGCGCGGCAGCCGCTCCGTCCCGGGGTGCGGGACGGGCCGGCGCGGGACGGCACGGCGCGCCCGGTAGGCCGCGGCCCCGCCCGCGGCGACCCACTGCCCGGCGGCCTCGACGGCCGCCTCGACCGCGGCCGTCACGTGCGCCCCGGCCGCGAGCCCGAGGACCGCGGCGGACGCGAAGCGGTCCCCGGCCCCGCACGGGTCGGTGTTCCGCACGGGTGCCGCCGGGACCAGCTCGGTGCCGACGGCCGTGGCGAGGTACGCACCCTCGTCCCCGGCGGTCACGGCCACGGCGCGGGCCGCCCAGCGCCCGCGCAGGGCGCCCGCGAGGTCGCGCGGGGTGCCGGGCGCCCCGAGCGCGGCCTCGGCCTCCGCGGCGTTGGGGGTCACGAGGGCGCACCCGGGCACGGGCTCCCCGCCGCGCGGGTGCGGGTCCCAGACCACCACGCCGTGGCGGGCGTGCTCCGCCAGGGCCGCCCGCACGGCCGGGTCACGGGTCACCCCTCCCCCGTAGTCGGAGACCAGGACGGCGTCGGCGCCGTCCAGGACCTCGGCCACACGGTCGGCCGTGACGCCGACCGGGGTGCCCGGCCCGCCCTCGTCCACGCGCACGAGCGTCTGCCCGGAGCTGCGGATCCGGGTCTTGGTGCGGGTCCCTCCCTCGTGGCCGAGCCGTTCCAGGGCGACCTCCCCGAGGGCGTCGGCCAGTTCGTGGCCGGCCGCGTCGGGGGCCACCGGCGCCAGGAGGGTCACGTGGGCGCGCGCCGGGACGGCGCCCACGGCCGGCGGCTCGCCGCACAGCAGCGCCGCCAGGCCGGCCCCGCCGGGGCTCGCGAGGACGGCGTCGACGTCCACGACGGGCACGGGGGCGTCCGGGCTGAGCCGGGTGGAGGTGCCGGTGACGTCCCGGTCCAGGAGGGCGTCCCCCACGACGACGACGCGGGGCCCGCTCACGCCGCCCCCGCCCGGACGGTCGCCCGGGCCGCCGGTGCGGCCGCCGCCTGCGCCGCTCCCGCGGGCGGGGTGGCGAGCCGGGAGTCCACGGCCGCGCACACGGCGTGCAGAAGCATGAGGTGGACCTCCTGGATCACGGAGGTGCTGGGTGCGGCGACGGTCAGCACCTCGTCGGCGAGCTCGGCCAAGGGGTTGGGGCCGGGGCCCGTGAGCGCCCAGACGTGGAGTCCGTGCTCCCGGGCGCGCTCGGCGGCGGCCAGGACGTTCGGGCTGCGCCCGCTCGTGGAGAGCAGGACGAGCACGTCGCCGGGGCGGCCGTGGGCCTGGACCTGGCGGGCGAAGACCTCCTCCGCGCCGTAGTCGTTGACGATCGCGGTCAGGCTGGAGGTCTCCGCGGACAGGCACACGGCCGACAGCGGTCGGCGTTCGGCCTCGAAGCGGCCGACGAGCTCGGCGGTGAAGTGCTGGGCCTCCGCGGCGCTGCCACCGTTTCCTGCGGCGAGCACCCGCCCGCCGCCGGTCAGGAGCCCGGCCAGCCGGGCGCCCCACCGGTCCACGACGTCGGCGTGGCCGGCCGCGTCCCGCGCGGCGACGGCGAGCTCGTCGAGGTGCGCGCCCAGCCACCGCTCGGTCTGCCCGAGCAGCGGCGGGTGCTCGCGACGGTGGCGCTCCACGACCCTGGCGTAGGAGTGCTCGGTCTGCTGGGCCACGCGGCGCCAGCCGAAGAGCCGTTCCACCCGCTCCCGCCCGGCCCGGCCCATGCGCGCCGCCAGCTCGGGGTCCTCGAGCAGCCGCCGCAGGGCGGCGGCGGTGCCGGCGACGTCGCGCGGAGGGACGTGCAGCCCGGTGACACCGTCCTCGATGCTGTCCAGCAGACCGCCCACCGCGCTGCCCACGACGGGGCGCGCGCAGGCCATGGCCTCGAGCGGCACCATGCCGAAGGGCTCGTACCAGGGGGTGCAGGCGACGACGTCGGCGCCGGCGAGCAGCGCGCCGGTGTCCTCGTGGTCGATCCGCCCGAGCAGCCGCACGCGGTCGGCGACGCCGAGTTCCCGCGCGAGGGCCCGCAGGCGCAGTGCCTCGGGGTCGCGGTCCAGCGCCGAGCGGTCCGGTCCACCGGCCACGACCAGCTCGGCCTCGGGCAGCTCGGCGAGGGCGCGCACGACGACGTCGACGCCCTTGCGCTCGACCAGCCGGCCGAGCGCGACGATCCGCGGCCGGTGGACCCCGGCGCGGGGCGGGGCGGGGGCGAAGGCGTCCAGGTCCACGCCGCAGGGCACCACGTCGATCCGATCGAGATCCCCGCCCAGGGCCAGCAGCTCGGCGCGCTCGTCCCGGCAGGTGGCCAGGACCAGGTCGGCCGCGGCCACGATCTCGTTCTCGGCCGCCAGCCGGCCGGGCGGGCTGGTGTCGGCCGCGCCCTGGTGGCGGCGCTTGACCGCACCGAGGGCGTGGAAGGTCTGCACCACCGGGACCTGCACCGCCTGGGCGGCCCTGCGGGCGGCGAGCCCGGACATCCAGAAGTGGGCGTGGACGAGGTCGGGCGCGCCCCTGCGGGCCCAGTCGCGCACGAGCCGGCGGCCGAACTCGTCCATGTAGGGGGCGAGGTCGTCCTTGGGCAGGGGGCTGGGCGGCCCGGCGGGCACGTGCACGACCCGCGCCCCGGCGGCCAGGGGCACCTCGTCGGGCAGCCGGGCGTCGTCGCGCCGGGTGTAGACGACCACCTCGTGGCCCAGGCCGGCGAGGTGCTCGGCGAGGGCCGCCACGTAGACGTTCTGTCCGCCGGCGTCGACCCCGCCGAGCGCGGCCAGCGGGCTCGCGTGCTCGGAGACCATTGCGATTCTCATGCTGTCACCTTCTCCAGGATGCGGTCCCAGTCCGCGTGGAAGCGGTCCAGTCCGTAGTGTGCCAGGGCGTGCTCCCGGGCGGCAGTGCCCGCCGCCGCCGCCGCGTCCGGGTCCTCCAGCCAGTGCCGGGCCTGCCCGGCCAGGGCGTGCAGGTCGTTCGAGAGCAGGCCCGCCTCCGGCGGCACCGCGCGCGGCGCCTCGGTGGTCGAGAGGCCGAGCACCGGCATCCCGATGGTCATGGCTTCGAGCAGTGCGAGCCCCAGGCTCGTCCACCGGTAGGGGTGGAGGTAGGCCCGGTGCTCGCCGAGGGCCGCGTGCAGCCGTCCCTGCGGGAAGTTCTCGTGCAGCCGCCCGGCCATGTGGGGCGCGGCCTGCGCGAGCCGGTCCATGCCCATGCCGTAGACGTCCACGGGCAGGTCCTCGGCCAGCGTCGTCAGCAGGTCGGTCCCGGCGATCCTGCCCCGCCGCACGGGCTCGTTGACGACGACCGCGAGGCTGGGCCTCGTGCCGGTGTACAGGGGGCCCGGGTCGAGGATCCCGTGCTCGACGACCTCGGTGGGTGCCGACCCGTTGTCCCACATGATCCGGTTGAAGTGCGTCACGTGCACCACGGGGATGTCGCCCCGGTCGGCCAGGGGGTGTCGCGTGGCCACGGCGGGCCCGCGCGGGGTGTCGTGCTCCACGTATACGGCGGGGACGTCGACGCCGGCGCGGCGGCCGGTCCAGCGCTCCAGCAGCTCGAGCTCGCAGGGCCGCTGCAGCAGCACGACGTCGACGTCGGCGCCGGCCAGCTCCTCGGGGGACAGCTCCCGGGCGGCCGCCGGCCAGTCCCAGGTCCGGGCGCGGCCCCGGCCGTCCGGGCCGCGGTCCTCGACCACGGGCAGCAGGTACTCGTGGGTCCCGTGCACGAAGGACGTGGTCCAGGACCCGTGGACGTGCCAGGTCAGGATGCGCACGCGCGGCCTCCTTCCGCTCCGGGGACGGCGACGGGCTCGCCGTGCCGCCCGCCGTGCCGCCCGTCGTGCCGCCCGGTGAGCCGTTCGACGGCGGCGACCACGTCGGAGGCCGGCACGGACGAGAGGCAGGGGTGCCCGGGCACCGGGCAGTCCCGGGCCCGGGTGCCCCGGCACGGCGCGTCCTGGTCCCCCAGCAGGGCGAGGGGCACTCCCCACGGGGCCCAGCGCTCCGCCGGGACCACGGGGGAGAAGAGGGAGACCACGGGGGTGCCCACCGCCGCGGCGAGGTGGGCCGGCCCCGTGTTTCCCACGACGACGCACCGCGCCGCGTCCAGCACCGCGGCCAGGCCGGGCAGGTCGGTGCGGCCCGCCAGGTCGAGGACGGGGACCCCCGGGACGGGCGGGCCGGAGGCGCCGTGGACGGCGGCGGCGAGCTCCCGCTCCCCCGGTCCGCCGGTGAGGACCACCGCGTGCCCGGCGGCCGTCAGGCCCGCCACGAGCGAGCCGGCGTGCACCGGGTCGAGTCCGCGCGAGGGCACGGACGCCCCGGGGTGGAGCACCACCCACCCGTCCGGCAGCGCGGCGACCTCGCCGGGCAGGCCCGGCAGCGGCCGGCGCACGGCCAGCCGCCGCCCGTCCTCGTCCGGTTCCGGGGCGCCCGCGGCGACCGCGAGCTCGACGGCGGCCTCGACCTCGTGCCCGCCGCCGGGCGGGTCCGCGCGGCGGTGCCGCACGTCGAGGAGGGAACCGGGATAGTCCTCGCTCGTGGCCACGACCCGCCCGATCCCGGCGAGCCGCGCCAGCAGCGCCATGGGCAGCGGGCTCTGGTGATAGGACGTGAACACCACGGCGAGGTCGTAGCCGCGCACGGCGAGCTCGTCGACGAGCCCGAGCGTCGCGGCCCGGTCCACGGGCGGCGGGCGGAACCCCGTCCACGGGGCCGCGTGCACGAGGACGTCGGCCACGTCCGGCAGCAGCCGGGCGGCGGCCGCCCCGGACGGGGACGCGAGCAGGTCGACGGGGTTCCCGGCCCGTGCGAGGGCGCGGACGGCGGGGCCCGTCAGCAGGACGTCCCCGTCCGAGTCGAGGCGGACGGCGAGGGTGCGGCCCACGCTCAGCCCCGGACCCCGGCCGTCTCCGCGGCCGGGACCTCCGACGTGGCTCCGCCGTCCCCGCCGCCGGACTCTCCGTCCCCGCCGGCGAGCACCGACCGCACGGCCCCGAGCAGGGTCGCCGCCACGGCCGGCGCCGCGGCGACCTCCTCGGGGCGCGTCACCGGGGTGGCGACGAGCACGCTGCGCGCCCCGGCCGCCTGGGCCGCCTCGACGTCGGCGCCGATGTCCCCGATCAGCACGCACTGCGAGGGGTCGACCCCGAGCTCCTCGGCCGCGGCGAGGACCATGCCCGGCCGCGGCTTGCGGCACGCGCAGTTCCCCTCGGGGGCGTGCGGGCACAGCTGCCAGGACCCGAAGGGGCCCAGCAGCTCCGCCACGCGGGCGTTGACGGCGTCCACCTGCGCCCGGGTGAGCAGTCCCCGGCCGATGCCGGACTGGTTGGAGACCACGCCCACGGCCAGGCCCGCGGCGCGCACGGCGGCCACGGCCGCCGCCGCGCCGGGGACGAGCTCCACCTTCGCGGGGTCGCCGTTGTAGGGCACGTCGTGGACGAGGGTGCCGTCGCGGTCGAAGAGCACGGCCCGCACGGGCACGGGCCAGGGCCCGGTGTCCCGGTGCCGCCACCAGCCGCGCACGCGGTGGCGCACGGCCGCCGCGGGGATCGTCACGCTCGTGCGGACCATCCGGGACAGCTCGGGGACGAACTCGGGATCGCCGGGACGGGGTCCCGGGGCCACGCGCAAAGCGACGAAACGGGCGGTGAGCCAGGTCCACGCCGCCGCGCCCGCGCCGGCCGCCACGAGGGCGCCGCGGGCCGCCGGACGGTGGCCGAGGGCCGCGGCACCCAGGGCGGTCCCGGCGCCGGCGGCGGCCGTGCCCAGGGCGGCGCACGTCGCCACGTGCCACCGGAAACCGCCGGGCGGGGCCTCCGCCACGGCGCGCCAGCCGGGCCCGTGCAGGCGCCGCATGAGGGCGTCGTCGGCGTTGCCGGCCTGCACCCTCAGGCTCACGAGGTCGTCGGCGGGCCGGACCGGGTGGGTGATCCGGCGCTGTCCGCGCACGAGGTTCCAGCCGGCGCGGCGCACGCGCAGGGCGAGGTCGGCGTCCTCGCGGTAGGCCCGCGGGAAGCGCTCGTCGAAGCCGGAGACCGCTTCGAGCGCGACCGTGCGGTAGGCCATGTCCGCCGTGGCCCAGTCCGCGGCCTCCAGCGAGGCGGTGTTGCGCTCCCAGTCGGTGGGCCGGCGGTGGGCCGGCAGCGGCACGTCGATCCGGCCCTGGGTCGCACCGATCTCCGGGCCGCACGCGGCGAGATCGGCGGCCAGGCGCCGGGCCCAGCCCGCGGGCAGCTCGACGTCGTCGTCGAGGAAGACGATCCACTCCGCGCCCGAACGCCGCGCCGCCCGCCAGCCGCGGTTGCGGGCCGCGGCCGGCCCCCTCCCGTGGCCGCGGACCGTCCGCACGCTCCAGGCGACGGTCTCCGGGACGGTCGGCTCCAGCGGAGCCACGTCCCCGCGCCGGTCGTCGACCACGACGACCTCGAGGGGGCCGGGGGCCTGCACGCCGAGGTCCTGGGCGGCGAGGGTGTCCAGCAGCCACTGGAGGGACGGGCGGCCCACGGAGGGGACGACCACGGCCCAGGTCGGCGTCGCGGCGGGATCGGTGTACGTCATCGGGCCTCCTGGAAGAACTGGGCGCGGCGGACGAGGTGCGGGCCGAGCACGAGCGCGGCCACCGGCGCGGAGCCGAACAGCTCGAGGGCGTCGCGCGGGTCGTCGACCATGGGCCGGCCGGCGGTGTTGAGGGACGTGTTCACGACGACGGGCACGCCCGTGCGCTCGTCGAAGGCCCGCAGCAGGGCGGCGATCCCGGCGTTGTCCTCGTCGGTGACGGTCTGGATGCGGGCGGTCCCGTCCACGTGGGTGACCGCGGGGATCCGGTCGCGCCACTCCGGGGCCACGTCGTGGACGAAGAGCATGAAGGGGCTCGGGATCGGCCCGCCGCTGAAGATCTCCGCGGCACGCTCCTCGAGCACCATCGGCGCCACGGGGCGGAACTGCTCCCTGCCCTTGACGTCGTTGAGCCGCTCGAGGTTCTCCGCTCGCAACGGGTTCGCGAGCAGGGACCGGTGACCCAGGGCCCGCGGCCCGAACTCGCTGCGCCCGTCGAACCACGCGACCACCCCGTCCTCGGCGAGGACGTCGGCGACCTCCCCGGCCAGGTCCTCCGGGGTGGTGAAGGGCACCTGTGCCGTGGTCAGCCACCGCGCGAGCTCCTCGTCCGACCAGACGCGGCCCAGGGCAGCGGTGGGCTGCGGCGCGCCGAGCTCTCCCGCCTCCTGGGCCAGGTGCAGGGCGGCGCCCAGCGCGGTGCCGGAGTCGCCGGACGCGGGCTGGACCCAGACCTCCTCGAAGGGGGTCTGGCTCCAGATCCGGGAGTTGGCCACGCAGTTCAGGGCGGTGCCGCCCGCCATCGTCAGCACCCGGTCCCCCGTCCGCCCGTGGAGCCAGGTCGCCAGGTCCACGAGGACCTCCTCCACCACGGCCTGGACCGACGCGGCGAGGTCGGCGTGGTCGCCGCCCCACGTGCCGTCGTCGACCCGGCGCGGGGCGAAGCGGGTCCAGTCCGGTGCCTGGGCGCAGAAGCCGCCGTCGCCCTTGGCCCGCACGATCTCGCGCAGCTCCGGCAGGAAGCGGGGCTTCCCGTAGGAGGCCAGGGCCATGACCTTGAACTCGTCGGAGGAGCGCAGGAAGCCCAGGTGGTCGGTGAGGGACTCGTAGAGCAGGCCCAGGGACTCGGGCAGGGGCTGGCGGTGCAGGATCTCCAGCTCGCCGTCCCGGTAGCGTCCCGCCAGGTGCGAGTGGGCCTCGCCGCGGCCGTCCACCACCAGGACGCTGCTCGTGCGCTGCGGGGCCGCCAGACCGGCGGAGGCGGCGTGCGCCACGTGGTGCTCCACGAAGCGCACCCTCGAACGGTCGAGGCCGGGCAGCGTCTCCGCGAGGAAGCCCGGCGCCCGGCGGGCGTAGTCCACCCGCACCGGGTCGTACGGGTCGTCGGGCATGTGGGCGGCGATCGAGGGGTCGAAGGAGTAGCCCACGCCGTCCAGGTCCTCGGGGCGCAGTCCCGCCTCGTCCAGGCACCAGCGCATGGCCTGCTCCGGCAGCTCCCAGGCGGAGAACGGCACGGGCCGCTTGCCGTGCTTGCGGCGGGAGAAGCGCTCCTCCTCCGCCGCGGCCACCACCGTGCCGTCCACGACGATCGCCGCCGCGGGGTCATGGAAAATCGCGTTGACGCCCAGGAAGTTCATGGTGCGGAGTATTGCACAACTCGATCAGTCTGCTGATGCTGGACGCGGCCCGCTCCAGGCGGGAGGGGGGTCGGGGTGCGCGCACCGGCCCGTGCGGGCGCTCGGCGGCCCGCACGGCGTCCTGCCCGGCGGCCGCCACGGTCGCCCGTCCGGTCGACGGCAGGGAGGCCCGCCCGGCGGCCGGGGCCCCCCGGTTCGCCCGGCCCGTCGCGGTCGCTGCACGGGCAGGACCTGGCCGCCGGCCACGGCCCGGCGGGACGCCTGGCGGTTCCGGGGCCAGCGGACTACGCTCCTGGTACGGGTCGAGCAGACGGCCGCGGAACTCCGTCCTGGAAGGACCCACCTCCATGGAGCCCACCCTGTCCCTCGCCGTCCGGCCCGACCCGGGCCACACCGTGAACGGGCGCTGCAACACCCGCCTGGCCCCCGACCGCGAGTTCCCGGCCGAACTGGCCGCCCTGACCCTCGTGGAGCTGCAGGTGCTGCACAGCAGGATCGTGTGCCAGCTCGAGCACGAGCACCTCGAGCTGCCGGACGGCCCACACCCCGTCACGCGGGACCGGCACGAGGAGATCGTCGTCGAGCTCGGGGCGCGCACGGTCCGCTGACGCCTCGGGGGCCGGGCGGCCCGGATGGTTCAATGGCACCGTGCGCAACGACAACCTGACCCGCAGCGAGGCCGCCGACCGCTCCGAGCTGGTGGACGTGGTGAGCTACGACGTGCTGCTGGACCTCACCACCGCCCCGGACCCGCAGGCCGCCTCGTTCCGGTCCGTGACGACCGTGCGCTTCGCCGCCGAGGAGGGCGCCCAGACGTTCCTGGACTTCATCGCGGAGTCCGTGGAGTCGGTGACGGTCAACGGCCGGGAGCACGACCCGGACGACCTCGTCGAGGGCGCGCGGATCCGGCTGCCGTCGCTGGAGGCCACCAACGAGGTGACCGTGGCCGGGCGCGCGCTGTACTCGCGCTCGGGCGAGGGGATGCACCGCTTCGTCGATCCGGCCGACGGCCGCACCTACCTCTACACCCAGTACGAGCCCGCCGACGCCCGCCGCGTCTTCGCCGACTTCGAGCAGCCCGACCTCAAGGCGTCCTTCCGCTTCACCGTGCTCGCCCCGGCGGGGTGGGAGGTGTCCTCCAACGGTGTGCGCATGGCCACCTCCCCCGCTCCCGACGCCGAGCGTCCCGGTGCGGTGCGGCACGAGTTCTCCGCGACCGAGCGGATCTCCACCTACATCACCACCGTCCTGGCCGGTCCCTACCACCGGGTGGCGGGCGAGTGGCGGCACTCCTTCGAGGACGGCAGCCGGATGTCCGTGCCGCTCGCCCTGTACTGCCGTGCCGCGATGGCCGAGCACCTCGACGCCCGCGAGCTGTTCGACCTCACCCGGCAGGGCCTCACGTTCTTCACCGAGCTGTTCGGCTACCCCTACCCCTTCGGCAAGTACGAGCAGGCCTTCGTGCCCGAGTACAACCTCGGGGCCATGGAGAACCCCGGGCTGGTGACCTTCACCGAGGAGTACCTGTTCCCGGACGGGGCGACCCGCGCCCAGTACCAGGGGCGGGCGAACACCCTGCTGCACGAGATGTCCCACATGTGGTTCGGCGACCTCGTGACCATGTCCTGGTGGGACGACCTGTGGCTCAAGGAGTCCTTCGCCGAGTTCATGGGCGCCCACGCGTCCGTGCAGGCCACGGACTTCGAGGAGGCGTGGATCGCCTTCGCCGACCGCCGCAAGGCCTGGGCCTACCGGCAGGACCAGCTGCCCACGACGCACCCGGTGGTGGCCGACGTCCAGGACCTCGAGGCCGCGCGGCAGAACTTCGACGGCATCACCTACGCCAAGGGCGCGGCCGTGCTCAAGCAGCTCGTGGCGTACGTTGGCTACGGGCCGTTCGTCGACGCCTGCCGAGCCTACTTCCGGCGCCACGCCTACGGGTCCACCACGCTCGAGGACTTCCTGGCCGTGCTCGAGGAGGCCTCCGGGCGGGACGTGCGCGGCTGGGCGGAGTGCTGGCTGTCCACGTCCGGGGTCTCCACCCTCGCCCTGGACCTCGCCCGGGACGACGACGGGGCCGTGACGTTCGCCGCCCTGCTGCAGGAGCCCGGTGACGGCGTGCTGCGTCCCCACCGGCTGCTCCTGGGCGGCTACGAGCGCGGGCCCGGGGACCTTCTCGTGCGCACCGGGACGATCGGGGTGGACCTCCCGGCGGAGTCGAGCGTGGAGGTCCCCGAACTGGTCGGCTCCACCGCCCCGCTGCTGGTGGTGAACGAGGAGGACCTCACCTACGCCAAGACCCGGCTCGACCCGGTCTCGCTCACCACGGCGCTGAGCTCCCTGTCCTCCGTGGAGGACGACATGGCCCGGGCGCAGCTGTGGTCCGGGCTGTGGAACGCCACCCGGGACGCCGAGCTCGACCCGGGGGACTGGGTGGGCGCCGTGCTGGACCACGGCTTCGCGGAGGAGCAGGCCGGGATGTTCGCCAACGCCACCGACCACGCGGTGGAGGCCGTCGAGCGCTTCGCCCCGCCGGCCCGGCGGGACCACCTTCGCGGGCGCCTGCTCGACGCGACCGTGCGCCGGCTGCGCCGGGCCGACCCCGGCAGCGACCGGCAGCTCGCCCTCGCCCGGCTGGCCGCCCGGCTCGCGCGGCGGGACTGCTCCCACTCCGGCTGGCTGCGGGACCTGCTCACCGGCCAGGACACGCTGCCCGGCCTGCCGCTGGGTCCCGAGCTGCGCTGGTCGGTGTGGACCGCCCTCGCGGCGACCTCCCACGGCGCGGACCCGGAGCTCGAGACCGCCCTGGAGCAGGAGCACGCCGCGGACCGGACCCGGACCGGCCAGATCGCCTGGGTCCGCACCAGTGCGGCCCGCCCCACCCCCGAGGCCAAGGCCGCCGCCTGGTCGAGGATCACCGGGGACGAGCTCTCCAACGACCTGCTCAGCGCCACGATCACCGGCTTCCGGCTCGGCCCGCCGGAGCTGCTCGAGCCCTACCGGGAGCCCTACTTCGCGATGCTGCAGGAGGTGTGGGACCGGCGCTCCATCGGCATGGCCACCCGCACGGTGCAGGGTCTCTACCCCTCGGACGCCGACCTCGAACCGGGGCGGGATCCCGGGCACCACCCCGTGCTCGCCCGGACCGACCTGTGGCTGCGCGACCAGTCCGCCGCCCCGGCGGCGCTGCGACGGATCCTGATCGAGGAGCGGGACCACCTGCTGCGCGCGCTCCGTGCGCAGGCCGCGGCCCGTCCCTGACTCCCCACCCCGCGCCGAGTCCCCGCCCCGGCACCGACTCCCCGGGCTCCGCCTGCAGCACTCCGCTGAGCCCCCACCTGCGCGCTCTGCCCCCCAAGCCGCTCGCAATCCCCCCAGCAATGGTTTGGGGGGTTGCGAGCGGCTTGGGGAGACGGCGATGTCGGTGACAGGTATATGGGGAGTCCCCAGGCCCAGGCACGTCTTGCCTGGGGACTCGGCGACGGCATTCACCCGCACCGGGGGACTCGACTGCCGGGGCGGGCGGTCCTGGTGACCCCGCGGAACGAGCCGGGGCAACAAGCGGCCCGGGCAGACAAGCCGGGAGCAACAGGCGGCCGAGCGGGCGGGTGGGCACCGGGTGGCGGCTCAGTCCCTTGCCGGGGGCCGGGAATGGCGAACGCCGCCCCCGGCGGTGCGGGAGCGGCGTCGGACGTGGTGCGGGAGCGGCGTCAGCTCGCTCGGCGGGCGGCGCGGCGGAGCACGCGGTCCACGGCGCGCTGGGCGTCCTCGTTGGACTTGAAGACGCGCCGGTCGAGGCTCTGTCCCAGGGACATCGACGAGTTGCCCATCTGCAGCACGTTCACCTTGGATTCGTTGCGGTGCTCGCGGCGCGGCTGGGGCGCCTGCGGACCGGTCCGGGCGTCATAGGCCATGGTGGATCCTTTCCGTGACTCCTCCAGTGTAGGAGGCGGCCGTCCCGCTGAACAGAGCGCCGCCGCTCACGGGCCGTGCCGCCGGGCCCGGGCCGTGTAGCGGCCGCGGTCCACCGAGCGGCGCACCCACCAGGCGCGGACCACGAGCACGAGGGACAGCGTGTGCAGGGTGCCGAGCAGCGTCCAGTAGGCCGCGGCCGCCCCCGGCTCGAAGGGGACCGACGCGGCCCCGGCGAGCATCAGCATCACGAACGCCTCCAGGTTCAGGGCGTAGCGCAGGGGGCGCAGGACCCGCACGGAGATGTCGTGCTCGGGCTGCCGGTTGATCCAGGACAGCAGCACCGCCACCACGGACATCACGATCGAGGCCGCCGCGGAGGGCACCGCCCAGCCGGGGCCGAGGACGGAGTCCGCGGTCCGGGAGACGACCGCCACGAGCACCAGCACCGCCGTGATGAGACCGACCGCCACGGACGCGAACGCCGCGATCCCCTGACCCGCCGGAAGGATGACCATCTCGCAGGACGCGTCGTCGAAGCGGGAGGTGGGCCGCAGCGCCACGTGCCCGCGCACGGCGCCCGGCCACCGGCGCACGGCCCGGTCCTCGGCGAGCACCCGGTGCTCGGCCCGGGAGGAGCCCGCGCTCCCCCGGCCGGCCTCACGCGAGAGCACCGTGAACTCGTGGAGGCGGACCTCCGCGGGCACGGTCAGTTCGAGGTGGAAACTGCGGCAGGACGCCAGGTCGTGGAGCCCCACCCGGCCCACCCACGGCTTCCAGCAGTGCCGCAGCCGGTCCCCCACGCGCGGTCGCCCGCCCGCGGCGTACTGCTCGTCCATCGCGTACTTGACGACCACGCGCCGCCCGGCGAGCGCCGCCGGCAGCACGAAGGTCAGCAGGAAGCCGCGGGCGAGCTGGTCGGCGACCGTGGTGAACAGGGCGAGGTCCTCGTCCCAGTTCGCGGCGTCCTCCGGGGAGAGGAGGTCGCGGTCGATGAGCTCCTGGACGACGGCACGAAGGTGCTCGCAGTGGGCCCAGAAGCGGTCGAGGGCGTCCTCGACGAGCAGCTCGGGCGCGTGCACGATCGCGGGCACGTGCTCCTCCGCGAGGACGGCCGCCTCGCCGAGGGGAAGCTGCTCGGGGATCAGCCCGCGCAGCAGGAGCTCGGCGAGCGCGCCGTTGTCCTCGGTCGTCAGCACCGGGACCGGGTCGCCCTCGCACACGGCGTCGAAGTGGCGCATCGGCTGCTTGGCCTGGATGGTCGCGGGTACGAGCAGCCGGCCGGCGGGGTCCGTGGGCCAGGGATCGTGGGCGGCGAGGTCGACGTCGAGGGAGACCTTGCGGCGGGTGACTCCGTCGGGGCTCATGACCACCGACTCGACGCGGCGGTGGATCCAGTCGCGGGGGCTCAGGAACAGCGTGCGGAGCACGTCGGCGTCCACGGTCAGGTGCTCGGGCTCGGGTGGGGGAACCTGGCCCTGGGTCATCCGCGCCTCCTCTCCTGGTGCCGGGGCGGCTCTCGTCCCGGGTCGGCCACCGGGGCGGCCTGCGGCCCCGCGGGGACATCATTGCACCAGTCAGCCCGGACACCGTACGGTCCGCAGGTGCGCCGGGCCGCGGCACAATCGTGAGAAGCTATGGACGACTTGATGCCCCAGCTCCATCGAGGGAGACCATGACCGACTACGCGCTCAACGACCGCGGCTCTCTGGAGATCGTCACGGAGAACTTCTACGACACCGAGATCATGCGGGTGTTCGGCGGTCTGTCCTTCGGCAAGCTGCGCACCTGGACGGGCAACGCGGCGCTGGTGCCCGAGCCGGACAATCCGTTCGACCCCCGGACCGTCTCGGTGCGGATCGGGCCGAACAAGATCGGCCACCTGGCGCAGCAGGACGCCCAGCGCTACTGGCCGTACCTGGCGCGGGTCATCGCCTCCGGGTACACCCCGGTGGCGCCGCTGAAGCTGGAGGCCACCGTACTGCGGCAGAACGGCCAGGCGGAGGTGGACGCCTCGGCCCGCCTGTCGATCGCCGCCCCGGACCTGCTGTTCCCGCTCAACACGCCCCCGACGCAGGCCGCGGTGCTGCCCCAGGGCGCGTCCATCAAGGTGCTGGACGAGCAGGAGTTCGCGGAGTACCTGCACAGCGTGGTCCCGGCCGCCGGCGAGGGCCGGGTGATGCTGACCCTGGAGACCAACAAGGTGCGCAACCACCACGGCCAGACCCTGGACATCGTGGACGTGCTCTACGAGCGGCGGCAGGTGGGCCGGCTCTCGACCCAGATGTCGGAGCAGTTCATCCCGGTCATCGACCACGCCTTCCAGCACGAGAGGCTGACCGCCGTGTGGGGCACGATCCGCGGCTCCGCGTTCGAGGTCTCCATGACGATCCAGGCGGCGCGCCCGGAGGAGATCCCGGCCGAGTGGTTCGAGGAGCTGCCCAACGACGTCCCGGAGCTGCTGCCGCCCGCCGAGGAGTACTCCGTGCCGGAGGCCTACGTCCCGGCCGAGGCCGACCGCTCGCGCAACGCGCGCAAGTGGCGCAAGGGCCTGACGGCGACCTCCTCGGCGGCCTCCTCCGCGGCCGGCCCCGGCTCCGAGCGCGCCGGGCACGACGACGACGCGGCCGGCCGGCGTCCCTCCGTGGCGGCACGGGCGACCTCCTTCGTCCGGGTCTCCGCCGCGGTGTGGGCGCTGCTGGCGATGACGATGCTGCTGGGCACGGTGGGCGTCGTCTTCCTGGGCATCGAGCCGCTCGTGAGCGCGCTGTGCTTCATCGTGGCGGTCGCCACCGGGTTCATGTCCTTCTACGTGGCCAGGATGAGCGTGGCCGGCCGATGATCAGCCGGCGCGAACGGTTCCTCCAGATCCTGGAGGTGCTCTCGAAGCACGGGTTCGGATTCGCCCTGGGCGGCATCAAGGAGGAGTGGCGGGCGCCGCTGGCGAAGGTCCGGCTCCTGGACCCGAACAAGCTCCACAGCCAGCCGGTGCACCTGCGCCAGGCCCTGGAGGAGCTGGGCCCCACGTTCGTGAAGCTCGGCCAGCTCGTCTCGACCCGGCCGGACCTGCTGCCGCCGCGGTACGTGCAGGAGCTCACCCGGCTGCAGGACAACTCCCCGCCGGTGCCCCCGGACCTGATCCGGGCGATGATCGAGTCGGAGCCGGACTCCGCGGCGGAGGAGATCCTCGCCGAGATCGAACCCGTCCCGCTCGCCACCGGCTCGATCGGCCAGGCGCACGCGGCGGTCTACCGCGGGGTCGACGTCGTCGTGAAGGTGCGCAGGCCCGGCGTCGTCGAGGAGGTCAACCGGGACCTGGAGATCCTCGCCGAGCTCGCGAAGATCCTCTCGACGTACTGGTCGGCCGTGGAGCACTTCGACCTCGAGGGACTCGCGGAGGAGTTCGCGCAGTCCCTGCGGGAGGAGATGGACTACCTCACCGAGGCCCGCAACGCGCAGCGGATGGCGGAGAACTTCACGGGCGATCCGCGGGTGCACATCCCGCGGATCTTCTGGGAGGCCACGACGTCCCGGATCCTCACCATGGAGCGGGTCCGCGGGATCAAGATCAACGACTACCCGGCGCTGGAGTCCGCCGGTCTCGACCGTCACCTGCTGGCCGTGGACTCGACCGAGGCGATCTGCCGGATGATCTTCGAGCACGGCTTCTTCCACGCCGATCCGCACCCGGGCAACCTCTTCGTGGAGCCCGGCGGGCGGATCGGGATCATCGACTTCGGGATGATGGGCTCCCTGACCGACGACTTCCGGGACCACCTGGTGACCCTGATGCTGGGCGTGGTGCAGGAGAGCCCCCGGCGGGTCGCCGCGGGCCTGCTCGGGCTGACGTCCCAGGAGCAGGACGTCAACAAGAAGGAGCTGGAGCGGGACGTGGGGATCCTGCTGCGCCGCTACTCGAACAAGCCGCTGCACGAGATCCGGGTGGGCCAGTTGATGGGCGACCTGATCGGGCTGCTGCGCCGCTACCGCATGCACCTGCCGCGGGAGTCGGCGCTGTTCCTGCGGATGCTCGTGACGGCCGAGTCGGTGGGCACGGGCCTGGACCCGGAGTTCGACCTGGTCTCCGTCCTGACCCCGTACGCGGAGCGGTTCGTGCTGCACCGGCTCTCCCCCGAGGTCCTCGCCAAGCGGCTGCGGGACATCCTGCAGGACGCCGTGCAGATGGGCGTGGAGGCCCCGGAGTACCTGCGCCGGCTCATCGTGGTCCTGGAGCGCGGCGGATTCGACGTCCACCTGCGCGCCGACGAGTTCGAGCCCCTGCTGCACCGCGGCGAGAAGATCGGCCAGCGGGTCGTCGCGGGCGCCGTGATCGCGGCCTCCATCAACGGCATGGCCCACATCATCGCCTCCGACCCGGACCGGTGGCGCCGCTACCACACCCCGCTCCTCGCCGGCGGGGTCACCACCGTCGGCACGCTCGCCGGGTACATCGCGCTCTCCACGAACGTGCCGAAGGTCCGGCGCCTGGCGCGGACCGTCCGCATGCGCCGGACCTTCTGAACCGCCGGGCCGGCCACCGGTCCGCCTACTGGACGCCGGCCTCCGGGGGCGGCAGGCGGTGGGTGAGCTCCTCGTCCACGGACTCGACGCCGTCCACGGACCGCAGGGCAGGCACGGAGCTCTCACCGGCCGAGCCGGTGACCATGCCGATCGAGCCCAGGACCTGCTCGACCTGCATCCCGCAGGAGCGCAGGGCCCCGGCGACGTCGTCGATGACCGCGAGGTGGGCGGCGTCGACCGTCACGCAGATGCGCATCATGCTCCGAGCGTAGCCGCCCGCGCGGGCGTGGTCACCGGGTGCGCGCCAGGACAAGTCCCGAGCCGACGTCGAGGGAGGGCGCCGCGAGCCGCCGGCTCTCCTGGACCAGCTCCGCCCACAGCTCCCGTCCCCGGCGGCCGGTGGCCTCGGCCAGCAGCGCGGCCACCCCGGCCACGTGCGGGGCGGCCATGCTCGTGCCGCTGATGGTCCGGCGCCGCACGGGCATCGGCCAGGAGGAGTGCACCTCGAAGCCCGGCGCCGCGACGTCCACCTGCCCTCCGGAGCCGGGCAGGGTGCGGGCGGAGAACCAGGCGGTGTCCAGCTGCTGGTTCAGCGCGCCGACCGCCATGACGAAGGGGCTGTTGGCGGGCGCCCCGACGAATCCGGCGTCCCCGTTGACCCGGTCTGCGTTGTTGCCGGCGGCGGCCACGAGCAGCGCCCCGCGGTCGAGCGCGCGGCGCCCGGCGGCCGTGTACGGCGGGTGGACGGTGCGCACGTCGGCACCCAGGGACATGGAGATCACCGCGCAGCCGTGCCCGAGCGCCCAGTCGATCCCGGCGAGGATGCCGGCGTCACTCCCCTCCCCGGCGTCGCCGAGGACCTTGCCGGCGTAGATCTCCGCCCCGTGGGCGACGCCGTAGCGCGGTCCCGTGCCGGGCTCCCGGGGACCGCAGGCCGTGCCGATGCAGTGCGTGCCGTGCCCGTGCCCGTCCTGGGCGGTCTCCCCCGGGACGAAGGAGTGCGTGACGACCTCGCGCTGGGCGAAGTCCGGGTGGGCGATGTCGAACCCGGTGTCCAGCACGGCGACCCGCACGCCCGCCCCGGAGTGCGGTGAGGAGAGGACCTGCGTGGCCTGGAGGCCCCAGGTGAACCGGTCGGTGTCCTCGAAGTACGGGGGCCCGCCCTCCGTGGCCGTGTCCTCGCGCGCCGTGCCGGACTCCAGCCGGCGGCCCAGGTCGGTGACCCCGTCCCGGTAGCCCCGCAGGTAGTCGGCGCTCCCGGTGTCCATGACGTGGTGGACGAGCTCGGGCGAGACCGACAGCACGGGACCGTGCTCGGTCGCCCCGGCCCCGAGCCGGGAGACCTGGGCGTCCTCGGCGGCGACGACGACGATGCCGAGATCCGCCAGGTACACGGCGCCCGGCCCGCCCGACACGTCCGTGATGTCTTCCGTGAAGTCCCGGGAGTCCAGGACCTCGGCCACCCCGGCGTCCCGGAGCAGGCCCCGCGGGTCGTCCCGGGGTTCCGCCAGCACGACGACGTAGCGCCCCGTGGTGCCGGCGCGGGCCTCACCGCCGCCTCGGCCGAACCCGTCCCGACGCGTCGAGTCGATCATCATGACGTCCCCCTCTCGCTGCGGGCCGGCTCCGGCGGAGCTGCGCCCCTGGTCACGAGCCTATTCCGCCCGGACGCACTGGGCCACCGAGGACCCGGGCCGGGATCGGCGCGCCATCGTCCCCGCCAGACCCGCCCGTGGGGCAGGAGGCCCGGAGCCGCGCCCGGCGGCCGCGCCGCGACAGCGCTCGGCGGGCGCGCTCAGCGGGCGCGACAGGTCAGGCCGAGCACGACGTAGCCGGCCGGCACCGCCAGGAGCACGAGCGGCCCGTGGTCGGGCGCCGACCCGAGCAGGGCGGCCAGGGCGGCCAGGGCGGCGGCACCGCCGGCCACCGCCAGCACGGATCCCACGGCCAGGACGCTCGTCCGCGCCGCCGCCACGAGCCTCTCGTGGGACCGTCCGAGCGCCGGCCGTGGTTCTGCGCAGGCGGTCTGGGCGGTGCGGGCGGCCCGCGCGACTCCGCCCCCGCCGCGGAAGGAGCCCGAGGCGATGACCACGGCCGGCTGCCGGGACCGGGACCCGGCGGGCGAGGGGTCCTCGGTGCGCGGCAGCAGGAGGTAGCACGCCGCGGCCGCGGCGACCACGGCCAGTGCGGCCGTCGAGGACAGCAGGTCGGCCAGCCACCACAGGCCGCCGACGGGAACGTCCAGCAGCCCGCCGCCCAGGGCGTCCGCGGGCCCGGCGGGGGACGTCGGATCGGCCACGAGCCCCGGGGCCCACGCGCCGGTCAGCCGCCAGCCCAGCGGCAGCGCGAGGGCGGCGGCGGCCAGGGCGGCGCGGCCCCGCGCGGAGGCGGGGCGGAACCGCCCGGGCCGGCGGAGGGCGGTGGCCACGAAGATCGCGTACCCGAGGACGAGCACGGGCACGCCCAGCAGCAGCGTGGCGTGGAGGAGGACCATCGCGGTCCAGGCGAACGGGTTCTGCACGGCGCCGAGCGCGGGGACGGAGAGCCCGAAGGCCACGAGCAGCCAACAGGCGAAGAGTGCCGCGGTCAGCACGGTCCCGTACCGGCGGCCCAGCAGCTGCGTCCCGGCCGTCGTCACCCGGGGGGTCGAGACCACCGCGGTGGTGGCCCGGGCCGCCTGCCACAGCACGGCCAGACAGATGGCGAGCAGTCCCAGGAACCACGGCTCGGGGGCGGCGACCGCCCCGCAGGCCCCGTCGTAGCACCGCACCGTATCGACGAACACATTGACCGCGGTCACAGCAGGCCCCTCCCCAGGCGCTCCCCACGGCGGCCGCCCGGCCGCCGCCCCCCGTCTCCCGGCCTTGTCACAGGGCCTCGAGGGGTGCTCCCAGCGTAGGGTCGGCGGCGTGCCGCGGTCTGTCCCCCGCGTGTCCCCCCTTCGGCGCGGTCCGTCCCCCCTTCTGCGCCGGGGCCCGCTTCCGTGGCCGCGTGGATCAGCCCTGGGCGGGCGGCATCTCGAGGTGCACGACCTTGACCTGGGTCATCTCGCCGAGCAGCTCGGGCCCGTAGCCGAAGCCGGCGCCGCTGGCCCGGCGCGGCTGGGCGGATCCGCCCGGGGCGCCGCCGAAGACGTTGTTGATCTTCAGGGTGCCGACGGGCAGCTCCGCGACCGCCCGCTGCGCGTGGGCGATCCGCCCCGTGAGGACGGTGGCGGCCAGCCCGTAGCGGTCCTCGGCGGCGAGTCGCAGCCCCTCCTCGAAGGTCTCGACCACCTGGACGGGGGCCACCGGTCCGAAGGTCTCCTCGGTCATGACCGGCATCGGCCGGCTGCACTCGCGCAGGACCGTGGCCGGGTAGAACGCCCCGGGGCCCTCGGGCACCCGGGCCCCCTCGACGACCACGGCCCCCCGGCCGACGCTCTCGGAGACCTGGCGGTGCACCTCGTTCCGCATCCGCCGGTCGACGAGCGGAGCCAGGCCGTCCGCGGTATTGCGCCGGCGGGCCTCCTCGGCGAGCGCGGCGAGGAACGGCTCGGCCACGGCCCGGTGGACGTAGATCCGCTCGACCGCCACGCAGATCTGCCCGGTGTTGGCGAACGCGCCGAGGGCCGCCTGGGACGCGGCCCAGGCCGGGTCGACGTCGTCGTCGACCACGAGGGCGTCGTTGCCGCCGTTCTCGCGGATCACGTGGGCGCCCGTCGCGGCCGCCGCCCGGGCGATGCGCTCCCCCGTGGCCGTGGAGCCGACGTGGGCGAGGACGTCGACGCCGGGAAGCCCGGTGAGCAGCTCCCCGACCTCGGCGCCGCCGTCGACGGTGGTCAGCACACCCTCCGGAAGGGCCTCGGCGAGGATCTCCCCCATCCGCGCGCCCACGTGGGGGCACCGCTCGCTGGGCTTGTGCACCACGGTGTTCCCGGTGACGACCGCCGCCCCGAGCAGGCCGGCGGCCACGGCCACGGGGTCGTTCCAGGGCGTGAGGGCCACGACGACGCCCCGGGGCTCGGCCACGGTCCAGTCGGCGGCGAGCACGTGCCCGCGCAGGCTGTGCCCGCGGTGCACCGGGCCCAGCTCCGCGTACTGGCGCAGCGTGCCGACGCCGGCCCGGACACCGCCGAGGGCCTCGTCCACGGGTTTGCCCGTCTCACGGGCATTGAGCTCGGCCAGCTCCTGGGCGTGCTCGGCCAGCCGGTCCGCGGCCGACCGCAGGACGGCGCCCCGCTGCTCGGGGGCCGTCCACGCCCACTCCCGAGCCGCGGCCCGCGCGGCGGCGACCGCGGCGCGGACCTCGTCCTCCGAGGCGCAGCGCACGGTCCCCACGGTGGACCCGTCGCGGGGGTCCAGCACGGTGAGCTCGTCGGCGGTGGTGGCTGCGGTGGTGGCTGCTGCGGTGGTCATCGGTCTCCTTCTCGTGGGTTCTCCTGCGGCCGCTCGGGCCGGCGCCTGCCCGATGCCGGGGCCTCCGGCCGAGCCTCGGGTCCTGTCCCGATGAGCATACTGATGAACGGCCGGGAACCGGCTACGGTAGCAGTGACCGGGCCGCCGCCCTCGCGGCGGCCCACCCCCTGTCCCCGCGACCCCGCCCGCGGCGTCCGCAGCGCCGGCTGCGGACCGGGCCGCGTGCGGCCGGGCGGTGGCCGGGACGGCGGTGTCCGGCACAGCAGTCAGCAGCGCAGTCATCAGCAGAGAGGAAGAGGCATGAGTTCGCACCCCAACCCCGGACGGGTCCTGATCACCGGTGGCGCCTCGGGCCTGGGCGCCGCCGTGGCGGACGCGGTCCGTGACCACGGCGGCACCCCCATCGTCCTGGACCGGGACATCAGCACGCTCAGCGGCGTGACGGCCTACCAGGTCGACGTCGCGGACACCGCCGCCGTCGCCGAGACCGTCAGGAAGGCCGCGGAGGCCGCGGGCGGGCTGGACGCCGTCGTCACGGCGGCCGGGATCGACCGCTGCGGACGGCTCGAGGACGTGCCCGCCGAGGACTGGGAGAAGGTCGTGCAGGTCAACCTGTTCGGCACGGTGTCCACGGTCCGGGCGGCGCTGCCGGCGCTGAAGGAGTCGCGGGGCCGGGTCGTGACCGTGTCCTCGACGCTGGCGCTGAAGGGCGTCTCGGACGCCACGGCGTACTGCGCCTCGAAGTTCGGGGTCACCGGCTTCACCCAGGCCCTCGCGGCGGAGCTCAAGGGCCAGGTCGGGGTCACGCAGCTGATCCCCGGCGGCATGAAGACCCGCTTCTTCGACGACCGGGACGAGCAGTACAAGCCCCAGGACGACTCCCAGCTCAACGATCCCGAGAACGTGGCGAACGCCGTGCTCTTCGCGCTCGGCCAGCCACGGGGCTGCGAGGTCCGCGAGCTGTTCGTGGCCCACGCCGAGGAGGGCTCCTGGCCCTGACCGGCCGCCGCCGGCACCGCGCTCCGGGGCGCGCGGAGGAGATCCGCGTGCCCCGGACCCGCGGGTGTTCAGGCGGACGAGCGGGGGCCTTCCCCCACCACGAACGATCAGGGAGTAGGCTTATCAAAATGAATTTGCATCTGTAGTCGACATCGGTCGTCCCCCGTCTCCTCCAGGAAGGTCAGGACCTGCCGTGGACACCTCACCCCCCACCGTCGTGGCGCGCGTCCCCGTCGCCGTGCTCTGCCTCGACGCCGACGGCCGGCCCGTGAGCCCCTCGGCCCCGACCCTCGCGCGCGGCTCCACCGGCCTCCAGGACCTCGTGCACCGGGTCTACACCGGGATCCGGGGCGAGGTCCCCGGAGAGGCGGTCACCGTCTCCTTCCAGGAGGTCCGGCAGGGCGCCCTGCAGCTGGAGTACCTCGTGGTGGACCGTGCCCGTGGCCTCGGACGCCGCTGGCTGCGGGGTGCCCGGCACGGGGACGCGGCCCAGACCGCCCTGACGGAGGCGGCCACCGTGGTGTTCGCCACGGTGACCGTGATCTCGGCCCTCGGCGCGGCCACCTCGGCGCGCTGGGCGGACACCCCGGACCCCGAAGCCGTCGACCTGGTCCTGGACGGGGCGGCCGCCCTCCGTGTGCCCCGAGCGGTGCCCGCCCTGCTGCGGGACGGGACGGCCTTGCAGATGGTGCGCGACCCCCTCGCCCCGTTCTCCGACGGCGAGATCGAGCAGATGATCATCACCAAGGACACCGGGGCGGCAGGTGACCACGACCGCGTGGTGGTCACCCGCACCCCCGGGCTCGTGCGCTTCGTCGAGGGCGGCCCGGTCGCGCCGTTGCCGGACTCCGGCACCGCGGCGCCGGAGCGCCCGGCCCCCCGGGCTCACGGAATTCCCGCGGAGAGGCGGTAGCGGAACGCGGCCACCACGTCGCGGCCCACGGCCGGGCGGGGACAGTACTCTTTGCCCGCCGCCGTCGGCGTCCAGCTGCCGGTGGGTGCCTGGGCGCGCGGACGAGTTCCACGGGCCCAGACCGCGGAAACACCGCAGGTCAGTCCGTGGTTGTCCCCCAAAATGCGGACACCCCCCTCCGGCCTGTGAAAATGCGTGTGCATCTACGATGGAAGCCACCCCTCTTCCCGGAAAGGCCCGCTGCCAGCGTGGACACACCTCCCTCGAACGTCGTGGCTCGCATCCCGCGCGTCGTCCGCTGCCTCGACGCCCAGGGGCGGCCCGTCAGCCTCTCCGCGGCCACACTCGTGCGCAGCTCCACGGCGCTGCAGGACCTGTTGCGCCGAACCTTCGCCACCGCCCGTGGCCGGGCGTCACAGGAGCGGGTCACGGTCGCCTTTCAGGAGCAGGAGCAGGGCGAGCTGAAGCTGGAGTACCTGGTGGTGGACATCGACCCGCCCAGCCGCTGGTTGAGGCACCGGCTTCGGCACCAGAAGGCGCAGGCCCAGGCAGCTCTCGCGGAGGCCACCGTGGTCGTCGCCGCGGCCGTCGATGCGATCGGGCCGTTGGCCTGCGCTACGTCGGCCCGTTGGTCGGAAGCCGAGACCCCGGCCTTCGTCGACGTGGTGCTCGACGACGCCCGCACCGTGCGGGTGCCCCGGGCCCTGCAGACCGGGCTGGGTGACGAGGCGGTGCTGGAGCTGATGCGGCAGACCCTGCGGATGTTCGTGGACGACGACGTCGACCGGATGATCATCGGCAAGGACCCGGAGACGCCGGGCGCCTACCACGAGAGCGTGGTCGCCCGCTCCCCGGGCCTCATGGACTTCCTGCGAGGACAGCCTCTGGCCTCGCTGGTGCCCGGGGGGACAGGCCGGCAGAGCGGCTGATCCCTCCGGCCACCCCTGTGGCCTCCGCTCGCGTGCAGTCCTCGCTTTCCCCTGGATCGTCCCGCGGCCGGCCCTCCGGGTCTGCACGGGCAGGCCCTGCCGCGCCTCGAGCACTCGAGCATGCGTATCCCCCTTAATGGCTCTGTCCAGGCCGCCCGACGTCGATGAAGAATCAACTAAAGGAGGACACGCCGGCAGTCTCGTTCACGGATGACGTGGACCGTCGCCCCAGGCGTCCCCACCACCACGTCGCGGTCCACGGAAGGACACCAGCACCATGAAGCTCATCGCCCATCTCCAGCGTGTCGAGACCCGCCTCCTCGAGCTCGAAGGCGAGGACTACGTCGAAACCCGCGACAGACTCATCGCCTCGGTGCCTGATGGCTACACATTGCTGCGCATCAGCCGGGCCGCCTGAGCCACCCTTCGCCGGGTCACCGGCCCGTTCCACGAGACCGTGGTCGCCAGGTCTCCGGCTCGCCTCGACCTCGTCCGGGGACGGCCCCTGACCTCGTTGCCTTCCGGGGGTGGAACCGAGCCAGGCCCGAGTCTTGCGGGGCCGTGCACGGCAGCGCCGGCCCTGGTCGGAGGGCCGGTCAGTGTCCGACCATGGAGGGAGACCGGAGCGCGAGACCGGAGCGGGAGACTGCCGTCGGTTGGGCGGCACCTCGGCTCCGGACAGGAAGGACGCCCAGCATGGACCCCATGACGCCGTTGCGGAACCGGCTTCGGACCACGTTCACCGGCCGGTCCGACCGTGTCCCGGAGTGGGAGCTCGCTCTGGCCGAGGGGGATGACGCCGGGTACTTCCGCCCGGACTCCGCCGTGTGGGCCGTCCACGGGTCCATGGCCACGATCCCCGCCGGGATCCGGGCGCTGCTCACCCAGGCCCTGCACCCGGGCGCTCTCGCCGGGGTCGTCGAGCACTCCGACTACCGGGGCGATCCCCTGGGGCGCCTGGCGGGGACCATCCGGTGGATCTTCACCGTCACCTACGGCGACACGGCGGCGGCCCGCCGCGCCTCGGACCATGTGCGCCGCGTGCACGACGGGGTGCACGGCACCTACACCGGGGCCGACGGCGTGACACGGCCGTACAGCGCCAACGATCCGGACCTGGCCGAGTGGGTGCACCTGGCCTTCACCGACGCGTTCCTGCGCTGCCACGAACGCTGGGGCGGGCCCATTCCCGGGGGGCCCGACGCGTACGTGCGGGAGTGGGCGGTGGCCGGGGAGCTGATGGGCGTGACCGACCCGCCCCGCTCCGTGCCGGAGCTCGACTCCCGGATCCTCGCCTTCGCTGCGCAGCTGACGGGGGGTCCCCGTGTGGACGACGTCGTGCGCTTCCTGCGGCGCCCACCCCTGGACCCGTGGCTGCTCCCGGGCTACCGCGCACTGTTCGCCGCCGTCGTGGACGAACTGCCGCGACACCACCGCGACCTGCTCGGGCTGGCGCGGACGCGGCTGGGGCCCGTCCGGCTGCCGACCGGGCCGGCGGCCGGGCTCGCGCTCGCGGTGATCGGCCGGGCTCTGGGCGAGACCGGGCCCAGTGAGACGGCCGCGCGGCAACGGCTCGCGCGACTGGGCGCAGCCTAGACCGCGCAGGGCCGTCCACCCCCGTTCCCGGACACGACGTGAGTCGTCACAGGCTCCCGGCCGAGAGGCGGTAGAGGAACGCGGCCATCACGCCGCGGTCCACGGCCACACGGGGCCGGTACTCCTTGCCCTCGCTCGTGGACCACCCGCCGGAGATGCCTCTGTCGGCCATCCAGGCCATCTCCCGGTAGAACGTGGACGTGGGCGTGACATCCACGAACGGCGAGGTCGACGGCGCCGTGTACGGGGGCGAGCCGGCCAGCCGGTAGAGGAACGCGGCCATCACGCCGCGGTCCACCGCAAGGCGGGGCCGGTACTCCTTGCCCGCCGCCGTCGACCAGCCCCCTGAGATGCCCCGGTCGGCCATCCACGCCATCTCCTTGTAGAACGTCGTGGACGGGGTGATGTCCACGAACGGCGAGGTCGCCGGCGCCGTGTACGGCGGCGAGCCGGCCAGCCGGTAGAGGAACGCGGCCATCACGTCGCGGTCCACGGCCAGCCGGGGCCGGTACTCCTTGCCCGCCGCCGTCGACCAGCCCCCGGAGATCCCGGCATCGGCCATCCACGCCATCTCCTTGTAGAACGTCGTCGACGGGGTGATGTCCACGAACGGCGACGTCGCCGGGGCCGTGTAGGGAGCGCCGTCCTCGTTGGCGTTGTCCAGCACCAGCTTGACGATGTCGGTGCCCGTGGTCACCCAGAGACTCCCGCCGCCGTCGAAGTCCAGGTGCCGGTCGGTGCCGGTGAGCACCCGTGAGTACTGGCCCGTGGCCGTCGAGAGGATCGTCAGGGTGCCCCACGACATGTGCGCCAGGCGTGTGGTGCCGGGCACGACGGCGAGCTCCACGCTCTGCCAGGCGGCCCGGCCGGTGCGGTTGCCGATCACGAAGGTGCGCAGCGGCGCGCCGTCGGAGAGCCGCAGCTCCACGACCGTGTCCAGGGTGGCCACGTAGAGCTTGCCGTTGAGCAGGACGGGGCCGTAGAGCTCCTTGGTGCCGGGCAGCGTCCTTTTCCACTTCAGGGCGCCGGTGCGCGCGTCCGCCGCGAAGGCCACGGCGTCCCCGGTCCAGTCGGTGCTGCCCATCCCGCCCCGCACCGAGGTTCCTCCGTAGACGGTGTGGCCCTCGGCGGTGAGCCCCACGATCGACAGTTCGGGGATCAGCTTGTTGTACACCTTGACGGTTCCCGTGGCCCGCTCGTAAGTCCCCAGCGCACCGCCCCGCAGCCCGTAGTCGGGCACCGTGCCGAAGACGACGTGTGACTGTGCGGAGGCCCAGGCGAAGATCCGCGACTGCTGGTGGGTCTCGCTCAGGCTCGCCCGGGTCGCGAAGGCCGAGGAGTCCTGGACCCCCTTGGCGATGCTGTGCGTGACCACGACGGCCTTGGGATACGAGCCCACGAAGAGCGTCCCGCCGTCGACGGCCATGCCCTCGATCTGCTCGATCTCCGCGCTGGGCGCGGAGTGGGCGAACACGCCGGTGGCCAGGTTCGTGGAGCACAGCCCGTCCCCGCGGTAGCCGCCGGCGTAGGCGGTGTTCGTGGCGCGGTCGATGACCATGGACTGCGTGGCCAGCGGCACCGGCACCACCTGGTACTGCACGCTCCGGCCCGTGGACCCGGCGGTGCTCACCCGGGCGGCCGACAGCACCGACGACCCCTTGCTGACGAGGTAGAGCGTCGAGGCGATGAGGCCGATGTGCACCGTGTACCGGTCGTCCACCGGGGCAACCGTCTCCACGACCATGTCGGCGTCGAGGGGACGGATGCGGCGGATCACGCCGTAGTTGTTGACGTAGGCGTAGCCGTCAGCGTCGAGCTCGGTGATCGACCGGGAGGACATCTTGACGGGATTGTCCGACCACGTGCCGGAGACGACGTCGTGGACGGAGACGACCTCGCTTCCCGAGGTGTTGTTGTGCCACACGAACACCTTCCGGCCCAGGGCCACCGTCTTGGGCACGAACGACTTCAGCCCGCGGCCGGGGATGGTCCGGCGTGCCGGACTCGACGGGGCGTCGACGTCGATCCGGAACAGGTCGGGGTCCGCCGTGCCGGTACCCGACCAGACGATCTTCCGGTCCGGAGAGATGCTCAGCCCGCGGGCGTACTCGTTGCCGTTGCCCAGCGCGGGCGTGCGGGTGAGCTCGGCCCCCGTGGACGGGTCGAGGCAGACCACCACGCCGGCCGGGAACGTGCCGGCCCACAGGCGGCCCTTGTAGTCGACCTGGAACTCGTAGAGCTCGGCGATGTCGGCGGCGGCGGTGCCGAACTGCCGGATCGACCGATTGGGGACGGAGACGGCCATGAGGTTCCGGCCGGAGGAGAAGTAGATGTTGCCCTCGCCGTCGTGCCCCCAGTTGCCCGAGGTCTTGCCCGGGGTGTCGACGGCGTAGTGCACGGCGCCGGTGTCCGCGTTGAAGATCTGCAGCGCCTTCGTGCCGTCGCCCGCGTTGAAGGTGACCAGGTAGCGGGCCGTGCCCACGGTGATCACGCCGACGCCCGAGGCCGAGGTGAGCGTGTAGCTGCGGAACAGGTCGCGGTGCCGGCCCGTGACGGTTCCCGCGATGCCCAGGGCGCTCGTCTTGACCTCCTGCCCCAGCACCACGGCTGCGGCGGCGGGGCGGGCGCCGACGGCCGTGGAGGCCACGGCCGCCGAGGAGCCGAGCAGCGCGGTGGCGCCGATCAGGTGCCGCCGCGAGACGCGGGTGGACGACGTCGTGCGGATTTCCTCGGACATGCGATCCTCCGGGTTGGCCGTGGGATCCGTGCGTGCGGTCGGACCTCTCCGCCCATGGCCGTCGATGAGGGCCGGTGGTCATGAATCATGCAAACGCAACGAATACTTTTGTCCAGGCTACCCCGAAAGCAAGTGTGCTGGCCACTTTTCGTGACCCACCACGACAGGAGGCACCTGCCGTTCAGCTGGTCAACAGCCTCCCGGCGCGGTAGTGGGCCGTCACACCGCGGGAGAAGCGCTGACGGACCTCTCCGCCGACGTGGTACTCGTCGGTGAGCGGCCATCCCCACCCCCGCTCGTAGCCGGCCCGCACCCAGGCCCGGCCGATCGCCCCGTACTCCTTCACCGCGTGCGCCCCGGTCGCGGGACTCCACAGGACCTTGGTCGCCCGGCCGTCGCGGACGAACACCTGGTAGACCCCTCCCGGGACTCCTCGCTCGTCGGTGGCCGGCCATCCCCAGCCCCGCTCGTAGTCGGCGCGCATCCAGGCGCGGCCGATCGCCCCGTACTCCTTGACCGTGTGCGCCCCGGTCGCGGGCGACCACAGGAACTTGGTGCCCTTCCCGGCCTTGCGGAACACCTGGTAGGCCCCGCCGTGGAGGGCCCGCTCCGGGCTGGTCGGCGCACCGTAGACGGCGTGGCCGCCGCCGGCCGTGTACTTCGCCCCGATGGCGCCGCCGACGGCCGGTACGGCCGTGGTGGACGTGGTCGTGTCCGTCCCGGGATCCAGCCGCAGCTTGACGATGTCGGTGCCCACGGTCACCCACATGGTCCCCGTGGAGTCGAAGCCGATGTGCCGGTGGGCGCCCGTGAGCACGGTGGCCGTTCGAGCCGAGGCAGGCTCGAGCACTGTGACGGTCCCCCCGGCCAGGTGTGCCAGGCGAGAGGTGCCGGGGAGGCGGGCGAGCGCGGCGTTCTGCCACCCCGCACGCCCGGTTCGGCTGCCGAGCACGAAGGTGCGCAGCGGCGCGCCGTCGGAGACGCGCAGCTCCACGACCGTGTCCAGGGTGGCCACGTAGAGCCTGCCGTCCAGCAGGACGGGACCGTAGAGCTCGGCGGTGCCGGCGAGCGCCCGCGTCCAGTGCAGCGCCCCGCTCCGGGCGTCGGCGGCGAAGACCACGGCGTCACCGGTGTGGTCCGGCGCACCGTAGCCGCCGCGCACCGACGTGGTGCCGTAGACGGTGTGGCCGGACGCGGCGAGCCCCACGATCGACAGCTCCGGGATCAGCTTGTTGTACACCGTCACACGCCCCGTGGCCCGCTCGACGGTGCCGAGGGCGCCGCCGCGGTAGCCGTACTCGGGCACCGTGCCGAAGACCACGTGGGACTCCGCCGAGGCCCACGCGAAGATCCGCGACTGCAGGTGCGAGGTACCCAACGTGGCGAGCCTCCGGTAGGCCCCCGCGGCGCTCACGCCCGGTGCCGTCTCGTGCGCTACGACGACGGCTGAGCCGTAGGAGCCGACGTAGAGCGTCCCGCGGTCCGGGACCATGCCCTCGATCTGGCTGATCCCGGCGGTGGCCGCGGAGTGGGCGAACGCCCCCGTGGCGAGGGCCGTGGCGCACAGCCCGTCCCCCCGGAAGCCTCCGGCGTAGGCGGTGTCCGTGGCCGGGTCGACGACCATCGACGAGGTGTCGAGGGTCGTGAGGCTGACCGCGCAGTCGACCCGCGGGCGGACGTCGCCGCCGGGCGAGACGGGCACCGCGGACAGGGCGGCATTGCCCGCGCTGACCACCAGGACGGTGTCCCCCGCCAGGCCGGTGTGCCACGTGTGCCGGTCGGGTACCGTGGCGACCGCCTCGGGCGAGAGGACCGCGTCCCCGGGCCGCAGGCGCATGAGCGTGCCCTGGGAATTGACGTAGGCGTGGCCCGCGGCGTCGACCGCGGAGATGCTCCGTCCGGACATCGACGTGGGAGCCGGACCCCACGAGCCGGAGACCGTGTCGTGCACCGAGACCACCTCGGTGCCGGAGCTGTTGTCGTGCCACACGAAGACCTTGCGTCCCCGAGCCGCCGTGCGCAGGACGAAGGAGTTGAGCCCACGTCCGGGGATCGGCACGCGCACCGGTGTCGACGGGGCGTCGACGTCGATCCGGAACAGGTCGGGGTCGGCGGTTCCGGTGCCGGCCCACAGGGTCCTGCCGTCCGGCGAGACGGACAGGCTCCGGACGTAGTCGTTGCCGTGACCGAGCCGGGGCGTGCGGGCGAGCTCCGCTCCGGTCGCCGGGTCCAGGCACACCGCGGCACCGGCGGGGTACGTGCCGGCCCACAGCCGGCCGCGGTGGTCGAGCACGAAGTCGTAGAGACCCGTGACCCCCGAGGGGGCCGTGCCGTAGCGCCGGATCGAACGCCCGGTCACCGACAGGGTCATCAGCGCCGTGCCGGAGGAGAACCAGATCGTTCCCTTGCCGTCGTGGACGAAATTCCCGCCCGCGCTGCCCGGCGTGGAGGCCTTGTAGTGCAGGGCGCCCGTGGCCGCGTCGAAGACCTGCACCGTGTCCGTGCCGTCGCCGGTGTTGGTGCTCATGAGATAGTGCTTCGAGCCCACGGTGAGCACGCCCACGCCCGTGGACGAGGTGAGGTTGAAGGTGCGGAACAGGTCGCGGTGGCGCCCGACGACGGTGCCCCTGAGCGGCAGCGGCGTCGTGTCCGCCCGGCTTCCCAGCACGACCGCTGCCTCGGCGGGTCCGGCGGTGGCTGCGGCACCTCCCACCGCGGCCGTCGCCCCGAAGAGAGCCGCCGCCCCGAGCAGGCGGCGGCGCGGGACGCCCTCGATCCGGTCGTCCGCGGACGTGACTGGTGTGCTGTGCATGCGAGTCCCCCGATTCGCTCGTGCGCCGGCGCCGGCGGATCCCCCGATCCACCGTTGCCTCCCCCGCCGCGGACCCCCGTCCGCGGCTCTCCCCGCCGGCCGGCGACGGCGGGAACGGGATGCCCATGTTTTTGCATCCGTAAACATCAGACCCCATGGCGTGTCCTCCGCGGAACCCCCACAAGCGGGGACGCCTTCCTCTCGGCGGCCACCGAGGCATCGTGGATCGGCCTCAGGTGGTCCAGGTCCTCCCGGCCCGGTAGTGGGCCGTCACGCCTCGCGAGAAGCGCTGACGCATCTCGGACCCGTGGGCGTACTCGTCCGTCACGGGCCAGCCCCAGCCGCGCTCGTAGCCCGCCCGTACCCATGCGCGTCCGATCGCCCCGTACTCCTTCACCGCGTGGGCGCCGGTGCCGGGGCTCCACAGGACCTTGGTCGCCCGCCCGTTGCGGACGAACACCTGGTACACCCCGCCGGGGACGGGCCGCTCGTCGGTGGAGGGCCAGCCCCAGCCGCGCTCGTAGCCGGCTCGTATCCATGCCCGCCCGACCGCCCCGTACTCCTTCACCGCGTGGGCGCCGGTGCCGGGGCTCCACAGGACCTTGGTCGCCCGCCCGTTGCGGACGAAGACCTGGTAGGCCCCGCCGGGGAGGGGCCGCTCCGCCGACGTGGGCCCGCCGTAGCCCGCGAGGCCGCCGGCGGCCCAGTACTTGGCGCCGATGGCGCCGCCGACCTGTGACGCGCTGACCGTCTCGTCCAGACGCAGCTTGACGATGTCGTTGCCCGTGCTCACCCACATCGCCCCGGCGGAGTCGAATGCGATGTGGCGGTGAGCCCCGGTGAGCACGGTCGCGGATCGGCCGGTGGCGGGATCCAGGACGGTCACGGTGCCCCCCGCCAGGTGCGCGAGCCGGTCGCTGCCGGGGACCGCCACGAGTTCGGCGCTCTGCCACGCGGGCCGGGCGCTGCGGGAGCCGAGCACGAAGGTGCGCAGCGGGCGGCCGTCGCCCGGCCGGAGCTCGACGACGGTGTCCAGGGTCGCGACGTAGAGTCTCCCGCCGAGCAGCACGGGACCGTAGAGCTCCTTGGTGCCGGACAGAACCCGCTGCCACACCACCTTCCCGGTGGTCGTGTCGAAGGCGAAGGCCACCGCGTCCCCCGGGTGGTCGCCGATGCCGTAGCCGGCGCGGCACGAGGTCGACCCGTAGACGGTGTTCCCCTCCGCCGTCAGACCGACGATCGACAGCTCGGGGATGATGTTGTTGTAGACGTGGACGGCACCGGAGGAGCGGTTGACGACACCCAGTGCCCCGCCCCGGTGCCCGTACTCCGGAACCGTGCCGAAGACCACGTGGGAGGTGGCTGCGGCCCAGGCGAAGATGCGCGACTGCAGGTGGGAGTCGCCGAGCTTGGCCAGACGCCGGTACGCCCCGGGGTCCTGCACCCCCGGGGCGAGCTCGTGCTCCACGATCACGGCCGAGCCGTAGGACCCCACGTACAGCTTCCCTGAGTCCACGAACATGCCCTCGATCTGGGCGATGCCGGCGCTCGGCGCCGAGTGGGCGAACTCGCCCGTGGCCAGACTTGTCGAGCACAGCCCGTCGCCCCGGTAGGCCCCGGCGTAGGCCGTGTCGGTGGCGGGGTCGATGACCAGCGACTGCGTGACCAGCGGGACCGGGACGACCTGGTAGTCCACCGGAGCCGCGGGCGTGATCGTGCCGCCGGCCGCCGTGAAGCGCCCGGCTCGCAGCACGGACGGGCCCTCGTCGACGAGGTAGAGCGTGGAGCCGGCCAGGGCGGTGTGCACCGTGTTCGACGGCACCCCGGTGGCCACGGTCTCGACCGACAGCACCTCGTCGTCGGGACGCATCCGCACGACGCTGCCCTTGGCGTTGGCGTAGACCCAGCCCGCCGCGTCCGGGACGGACACGGACCACCCGGCGATGGCGGTCGGGCAGGCGGACCAGCTCCGGGTCACGTCGTCGTAGACGGAGATCGTGCTCTTCCCGGCCGCGTCGTCGTGCCAGACGAAGAGCTTCCGGCCCCGGGCCTGGGTGCGCATGATCATGGAGGGGACCCTGCGGCCGGGCAGGTCCACCCGTACCGGCGCGGAGGGCTCGTCGACGTCGATGCGGAACACGGCCGGGTCGGCGGTGCCGGTGCCGGCCCAGACCGTCCGGCCGTCGGGCGACATGGAGACACCGCGGGCGTAGTCGTTGCCGCTTCCCAGGACCGGCGTCCGGGCCAGCTCCTGGCCCGTGACCGGGTCGATGCACACGAGCCGTCCTGCCGGGTAGCTGCCGGTCCACAGCCGGCCCCTGTAGTCGAAGTGGAACTCGTAGGCGACGAGGATCCCGGGTCCCACGGTGCCGAACTGACGAACCGATCTGCCGGGGATGGACAGGACCATGAGGATCTTGTCCACGCTGAAGTAGATGTTGCCCTTGCCGTCGTGGACGAAGTTGCCGGCCGGCTTGCCCGGCGTCGAGGCCTTGAAGTGCAGCGCACCGGTGTCCGCGTTGAAGACCTGGAGCGTGTCGATCCCGTCACCGGCGTTGACGGTGACCATGTAGTTGGTGTCCCCGACCCGGGCCACGCCCACTCCGTGGGAGTTGGTGAGGCTGAACGTACGGAAGACGTCGCGGTGCCGGCCGACGACCGTGCCCCGGAGTCCCAGCTCACCGGACGGTGCCCTTTCCCCGAGAACGACGGCGGCCGACGCAGGAGCGGCGCCCGTGACGGCGCTCGTGACGACGGCCGCGGCCGATCCGGCCAGAGCCGTGGCTCCGAGCAGTCTGCGACGGGACAGCGTCCCGGCCCCGCTGGTTCCGGACGTGCTGCGATCCTGTTGCATGCCACTCCCCCTGGTCCCCCCGGGAAGCGCGCGGATCCCCCGACCCATACTCCGCTCCCCGTACCGCTGGTCCCCCGACCAGCGGTGCCGGATGCACTCATTTGCATCCGTAATCATGAAATCGCATGTGCGTCCGCCGGAGAACCCGCACAACCGGGGACGTGGCCCGAGCGGTTCCGAGCGTTGCCGCTGGTCGGCTTCCGTCATGTGGGCCGATCGGGGTAGCCGGTCCTGTCGGTGACGGGCGCGATACTGGTGACCGGTCGGCCGCCGGGCCGGTCGTGGCGCAGAACAGGAGGAATGCGAGCGCATGGGCCTCATGACGCCGCTGCAGAACCGGCTCCGGACGACGTTCGCGGGACAGGCGGACCGTGTGCCCGAGTGGGAGCTGGCGCTCGCCGAGGGCGAGGACGCCGGGTACTTCCGGCCCGGCTCGGCCGTGTGGGCCGTGCACGGATCCATGGCCTCCATCCCCGCCGGCGTGCGGGCGCTGCTCACCCAGGCCCTCCACCCGGGGGCCCTGGCCGGTGTCATGGAGCACTCCGACTACCGTCGGGATCCGCTGGGTCGGCTGGCGGGGACCATTCGGTGGATCTTCACGGTCACCTACGGGGACACGACAGCGGCTGAGTGCGCATCGGCGCATGTCCGCCATCTGCACGAGTCGGTGCGCGGCACCTACACCGGCGCCGACGGCCTCGTACGGCCCTACGCCGCGAACAACCCCGTTCTGGCCGAGTGGGTGCACCTGGCGTTCACCGATGCCTTCCTGCGCTCCCACCAACGGTGGGGCGGGGAGATCCCCGGCGGGCCGGACGCGTACGTGCGGGAGTGGGCCGTGGCCGGCGAGCTCATGGGCGTGATGGACCCGCCACGCTCCGAGGCCGAGCTGGACACCCGGCTGCAGGACTTCGGCCCGCAGCTCACCGGCGGTCCCCGTGTCGACGACGTGGTGCGCTTCCTGCGCCGCCCGCCCCTGGACCCCTTGCTCGTACCGGGGTACCGCGCACTGTTCGCGGCCGTGGTGGACTCGCTGCCCCAGGAGCGTCTGGAGCTGCTGGGATTGAGATGCCCGCACTTGGGGTCCGTGCCGCTGCCGACCAGGCAGGTCGCCGGGCTCACCCTGGCCGTCGTCGGGAAGGCCCTGGGCGAGAGAAGGCCGAGCGAGACGGCTGCGCGGCAACGCCTCGCTCGCCTCGGGCGACTGTAATCGGGGCTTTCCGGCCGGGTCCCGTCCGTGCCCCGCCGCAAGCCTGCCCCACCCTGGACACGCACTGCGACGGCTGCGGCCAACAGGCTCCGTCCCCAGGCTGGGACGACGACGTTCCATGTCGGGAGCAACACAGTACCCAGCCCTGACCTGCGGCCGGGGCCAGATCACCTAGACTGGGCACGCCAGCCACCCCCAGCGGGCCCCCGTCCCGTACCCCCGAAGAGGCGGTTCCCCCCCCATGCCCACGATCATGCCCATCTACGGAACACGCCCGGAGGCCATCAAGATGGCGCCGATCGTGAAGGCACTGCAGGGCTCCCCGGACTTCGAGTGCGTGGTCACGGTCACCGGGCAGCATCGACAGATGCTGGACCAGGTCAACGAGATCTTCGAGATCGTCCCGGACCACGACCTGAACATCATCCAGCCGCGCCAGACGCTCAACGGGATCCTCACCCGCACGGTCGAGGGCCTGGAGGCGCTCTTCGCCGAGAACGCCCCGGACGCCGTCGTCGTCCAGGGCGACACCACCACGTCGACCGCCGCGGCCGTCGCCGCGTTCTACCGGGGCATTCCGGTGATCCACGCCGAGGCTGGCCTGCGCTCCTTCAACCTCCTCTCCCCGTTCCCCGAGGAGGCCAACCGGAAGCTGACCTCCCAGATCACCTCCCTGCACCTTGCGCCCACGGCCACCTCCAAGGAGAACCTCCTGCGGGAGGCCATCGCCGAGGAGGACGTGGTGGTGACCGGCAACACCGTCATCGACGCCCTGCTGCACACCGTGGCCAAGCAACTGCCGTTCACCGATCCTGTGCTCGAGCAGATCGCCGATTCCGGGCGCAAGGTCCTGCTGGTGACCACCCACCGGCGGGAGAACCAGGGCGAGGCCATGCGCGGGGTCGGACGGGCCCTGGCCCGGATCGCCGAGGCCGAGCCGGAGCTGACCATCGTGCTGCCGGCCCACCGCAACCCGGTGGTGCGCGAGGCGGTGCTGCCCTCCCTCGTGGGTCAGGACAACGTCGTGGTCACCGAGCCGCTGGCCTACGGGGAGTTCACCCGCATGCTCTCCGTGGCCGAGGTGGTGCTCACCGACTCCGGCGGGGTGCAGGAGGAGGCCCCGTCGCTGGGCAAGCCCGTGCTGGTGATGCGCGAGAACACCGAGCGTCCCGAGGCCGTGGACGCCGGCACCGTGAAGCTCATCGGCACCGACGAGGAGCGGATCGTGGCCGAGGTCGACGCCCTGCTCAACGACCCGGACGCCTACGCGGCCATGGCCAACGCCGTGAACCCCTACGGCGACGGCCGGGCCGCCGCCCGCAGCCTGGCCGCCATCGAGCAGATGTTCGGCCTCGGCGAGCGGATCGAGGACTTCGCCGGCGCCGCGGCAGTGCGCTGACCCCGGTCCCGGACGCTCATGGCAGAGACCATCGTCATCCCACTCGCCGACCTGCGCGGCTTCGACGCCGGCCGGCTGACGCCGGACGAGCACCACCGGCTCGACGTGGTGACGGACTACTTCACCATCTCCCTGCTCGTGGTGCCCCGCCGCGGCGCGGAGGGCCTGGTCGTGCTCAACAACGGCGCCGTGGACCAGGAACGGGCCGCCGGGGCCCCGGTGTTCCAGCGCTCGACGTGGAGCCGCGAGATCCGCCACCACCAGATCTACGTCCACGACCCTGCCACGGGAGCCCCGGACTTCCTTTCCCTCGGGTGGGGACAGATGTCCCCCGACAAGTGGGCGGCGTTCTACATCGGCCGGGTGGTGCGCGCCCTAGCGGTCCAGCTCGGTGTGCGCGAGGCCCGGAACAGGGCCTACTTCGGGTCCTCCGCCGGCGGCTTCATGGCGCTGGCACTGCTCGCCGACGACGAGGGGGCCAGTGCGATCATCAATAACGCCCAGTTCGACTGGACCCGGTGGATGGCCACCGGCGTGAACGCTCTGCGGCATGCCCGTTTCGGCGGGATGCTACCGGCCGACATCCGGGAGAAGCACCCGCTGACCGCCAACGTCCTGAACCTGCTGGCCAAACGGGCGCGTCCGCTCCGGATCGACTACCACGTGAATGTGGCATCCACACACGACCGGAAGCAGGATCTTCCCACGTTCAACGCCTTCGTGGCGCAGAACCCCCGGCTGTGCGCCGACGTGAGGGTGCACCACTACTTCGACAAGAGTGCGGGGCACAATCCGTTGTCGAAGGACAGGACGTTGCATCTGCTTCATGAGGCCTTCGCCCGCTCCTGAAGTACGGTCGCAGGGAGCTTGCCGCCATTCGACCGCTTTGATCCGGATCAGGTTCAGCCTTGGGGCATGAACGCGGCGGATATGAGTTCCCGTTGCCTCATCTTCAGGTCGAAGACTTGCGACATGTCCGGCTGCGGAGCAGACACGATGTCGGCGGCAATCCGCGCGACGTCTCCACGGAGCGTCGCACGTGAGACGTTGAGCCCGTACGAGGAGTAGTAGTCCTCGAACTTGAAATCCCCCCCGTACACCTTGTCAGTCAGGACGAACGGTGCGACAGGGATCCCGTAGGCATGGCTGAAGATGCATCCGTGCAAGCTGGTCGAGGCGATGGACCGGTACCGGCTCAGCTGCCGGACGAATGATTCGAGGGGGGCGTAGTTGTCGACGATGTGCTGGACGTGGTCGGGGTACTTCTGTGCGAATGCCTCACGGTCCACGTCATGGACGATGAAACCCAGGGGCTCGGGTCTCCTGCAATGCGGGAGCGGTTCGATGTCGGACACCAGGAGCCCCGGGTCGCCGATCACTTCGGGCCTGTGGTGCGGGGAGTCACGTTGGATCAGCGCCTTGGTCAGGAAGCCTCTGACTCCCGTGATGGCGAGATCGGGGTCGTACCGTCGGGAGTTCCCGTTGATGAGCCCCCCTCCGATGATCCGGCACTTCTTGTCGACCAGGGCGGCGATCACGGATCCGACGAGAGCCACGGTGTGCTCGTCGATCCGCTTTGCGTCGCGCATGCCGATGCGCTCGTACGCATTCGGTCCGATCATCCAGTCGGCGATGTGGAAACCCATCTTGTCGCCGAGGTTCCCGTCCTCGCGGTTGACATAGGACATGTGAGCGTAGACGGACGTGGTCATGCTCCTGCCCCCTCCTGAGCGATGTTCGCCGTCAGGAGTCCATCGACGACGCGGAACCGTACTGTTGCTGACGAAGCCGCGCGCTCGATACCGAGGCACAGACTCGAGGCACTCGTGCGCTCCCCGCGGTTGAGGACTGCACCGGGATAATTCGGCAGGTTGGGCAGGATCGACGTGGCGATGAGAGCCTCTGCCGCACGCACCCCGATCCGCAGAACGGGGGCCTCGAAACACTCTCCGTACTTGACGCTGCGCCACCCCTCGATGTGGTCTGCGGAGCGCCGCCCTTCGACGACCTCGAAATAGAGGGGGGCTGAAGCGGCCACGGCCAAGGTGGCAAGGTGCTTGCCTCTCAGATAGATCAGCGCATTTCGGTCGTCGGTCCGCACTATGGCACCCGCCGGCAGCTGCCAGAGCTGCACGGTTTCCGAATGAGTGTGGGGACGGACGTGGTCGGCCACGACGATGCCGCGTCCGGGCCGGTCGTGCACGACGGCACGTTGCCAGACACTTCCTTGCCGTTCCTCGCGCCGGACCACAGTCGTTTCGTACCGGTCGCTGCTCCACGAGCTCACAAGGTCGGTGGGAGCGTCCGGATCGAATTCGTCCGCGAGGAACGTCACCGTGTTGTGGGTGCTCTGCGACTTGAAGTAGATGCTCATCGGTTGGGTGTCGTAGCGGTACCGGCCTCCTTCCGGGTGGAGCTCGACGCCTCCGTAGTTGATCGTGACGCTGCCTCCGTCCTGGTGCGCGTGCGTGTGCGCGTTCTGTGCGGGACCGAAGCGCAGAGAGTAATGGAGTACGTCCGTCATGTCCTCGACGTCCCAGTGGGTACGACCGAATGCGTAGCCGGCGTGCTCGTAGACCTTGTACAACTCGTCGGGTCGTTGTCCGGACTCGCCCTTCGAGTTGATGTAGTCGAGGACCGGCACGGAAAGTCGCGGCACCGCCGTGCGGTCCGAGTCTCCGAACTGCACGAGAACACGGTTGGTCTGGAAGGCGTGGGCCAGGAACTCCGGCATCAGGTCCACCCGGTCGAATTCCGGACCGTGGTGGATGCCCGCCGCCCGCGCGTGGTCCAGCGCCTCCTTGTACCAGTTGTAGTTGTTGATCTGGTACTGGATCGCCCCGTCGTCCGCGACGCCCTTGAGGTCGACGTTCTCGAGCAGGAGCTTCTTGAGGCGGTGGGTGGCCATCTCCGTCCATGTCGGCTCGCCCATGATGTGCCCGGCCGTGATGAGGCCGTTGTGGATGTGAATGATGTGGTTGCCGATCTGGTGCCCGAAATCCTCGGGGGCCATCCGCCGGCCGTGCTCTGCGATGCAGTCCACGATCCACTCGTCCTCCCCGATCGTGTGAAGGACACCCGCCAGGATGAGGACCCGCAATCCCGCACCCATGTCGTACCAGGCGAAGCGCGACACCTTGGCGGTCGGGTCGGCGGTGTGGGTCTCGTGCCAGGACCGCGCCACCGCGGTGTAGGCGTCCAGGTACTGCTGCTCCCCCGTCGCGTCGTAGGTTCGGCGCAGCACGTCGATCCAGCGCAGGGAGTGGTAGCTGAACTGCCAATTGTTGTCACGGAAGGGATTGGCGTGCCAGTCCGGGGCTGCGAGGTCGATCGCTGCCGCAGGATGGTTGTCCAGACGCAGGGTGCCGTTCAACAGGTCGTCGGCGACATGGCGGTCGTTCCCGCGCGCGCGGAACAGCCCCCCGAGCATGTGCTGGGCGGCGATCTCGGTCCGGGCGGCGCTCATGCGGTGCTCCCCTGGGTGGCGGGCAGGGCAGGGACAGTGAACGACGCCCTTCTCAGGACGTTGCCGAAACCGTCCTGGACGGTGACCAGCACCTCGGCCTCGCCTGGGATCGTCTCGGGCACCATGTACTCGTAGGACCCCACGCTGTAGCGCTGCACGTGGCGCCGCCGTCCTGCGACCGTCGTCTCGAACTCCGCGGCGATCCCGCCAAAACGCTCGCGGTAGCCGAGCAGGCGCACGGCCAGGCGTCGTTTGTCCTGCTCGATCCGAATCCGCCCCGTCACACGTGCCCCCCAGTTCGTAAGATCCCGTGGGCGCGTCTGTGGCGACCAGAAGACACGGGGAAAGAGCTCGGTGGCGTCCAGGTACTCCACCGACTGCCGCGCCGTCCAGTCGTCATCGGTGACCGCCCGCAGAGCGCGCACCACGGCGTCCTTGTGAGGGGCAGGGTGGCCGTGACCGATCTCCGGGAACCACACCACATGCTCGTCGTCCTGAGCGTGAAGGCCGTCCCCGACCCGCACGTAGCCGAAGGCGTGGAGGTAGGGGACGCAGTGGGAGACCACGTGCCAGTCGTCGTGGTTCTGCAGGTACACCAGCCGCCGAGGACGCTGGCGCGGCAGGAACGCCCTCGGGAGCGAATGCACCTGGTTGTGCCGTCGGAATGCCTGGCGGGCATGCGTCTTCCAGTCGGGTTGTGCCATGCGGCCCGCGATCTCGGGGAAGCTGCTGCGTACGTAGTGCTGCACGTACCCGGGCCAGTACTCGAGCAGGTCCGTCTGCGGGTTCCAGACGAATACCGATGCGGCGGAGCCGAGCATGTGCCCGAGCGTCAGTGCGGCGAAGCCGCCGGCCGAGCCACCCACCAACCACAGATTGCGCTGGGCGCGCGCCAGAGGGCGGAGGACCCGGAAAATGTCCCGCTGGGCGTTGTGCGTCTGACTGCCGACGTACCAAGCAATGGATAGGTCCTCGGTGTGGGCCAGCGAGGGGTCCGAGATCGCCACGAAGGGCCACCCCGTCTCCTGGGCGATGCCACGGCCGGACAGGAACGGCGGGCGGCGCTGGTCCCGCTGGGTGACTGCGCCGTTGAACACCACGAGGACCGGGGTGGTCGCCGACCGGAACGGGTTCCCGGACGTGAGGACGTCCAGATGGCCGCCGTCATCCGTCCGGATCACGTGGAGGCCGTCGGGCTTCGCGGGTGCGTCCCCGAAGGCTCGGATGCTGTCCCAGTCGTGGACGGGCACGTTGTGGGCGTCGTGCCGGCAGGCCTGGGGGTCGCTGAGCGAGGCGAGAGTCGTGGGTGTCATGCTTCCTGGTCTCCGTGGTGGTGCGGTCGGGAACGTCCGCGTGCGGTCATGTGGGCGCGGACTCCTCACGGAGGAAGATGCCGCCCTCGTTGCGGACGAACGCCTTCACCGTGGCGTTCTCCGGCGCGTCCGGGAACACGCCGGAGCCGGTCCTCCCGTAGGCGCGCACCCCGACCCTCCGCCCGTCCTGCAGCAGGTAGAAGCAGATCTCGGCCCCCGGCAACCGGAGGGACTCGAAGTTCGTGCTGTACCGGACAGAGCCGTCCGCGGCGCGGGCGGCGCGTACCAGTAGGTTCTGCCCGAACGTCCCGAACTCGAGCTCCGGCTCGACCTCCGGGAGTGCCTCCGAGCCCACGGCGGCAAGCTCGTCCACGCCCCCGGTGCGGAACGTGCCGAAGGTATGGGCCACGTGGAAGTCCTTCCGATAGTTGGAGAGGTTGCGTCCCCACCGGAGATAGACGAAACCGGGCCGGTTGCCCTTGACGTAGCGCAGGGTGATGCCGCGCTCGGCCAGGCGCGCGGCCATCTCGTCGTCCAGGATCTCGGGCGCGGACCACGGCGAGAGCGTGGCCAGGTCCTGGACGCTCGGATGTTCGACGCTGTAGAACTTGTCCCCGGTCAGGGTTCGCCGGAGCGAGACGACGTCCACCTCCACTCCGTCCGGCGTGAGGTATCCGACCAGACAGTTCACGGGCCCCAGGGCGAGGACCTTCGCCTCCGGGAACAGCCGGTGTCCCTCACTGGCGATCCTGTGCAGTTCGGCCGCGTGCTGAGGCAACCACAGGTCGTCGTCGTCCACGGCGACGCGGATGACGGTCCGGTACACGGAGTGGTCCACGTACAGTTGTGCGTCCTGGAACAGGCGGTCGCGATACGGGGCGTGCTTGTTAGGACTCTTCAGCCGGTCCACCCCCTGACCTGCCGGGTAGCCCTCGGGCGGATGCGCGTACTCCCAGATTCGGACGACCATGCGGGGCGGCAGCTCCGTCTCGTCGATGATCGACCAGGCGTGGTCGATCCACCGGCGCTTGTCCGAGGACATGTAGATCGTGACCAGCAGCTCCAAGTCCTCCGGGAGCTCCTGGCGCAGCACGCTGCGCAGCGTGTGTGCGAACCGCCGGAAGTACTCGGCCAACACTTCGGGGTCCTGCTCGTTGTCACAGAACATGGACTCCAGGATCATCAGGTCCGTGCCGGCGCTCATGGGCGGGCCTCCCCGGCCAGCACCTCGGTGGACGCCTGCCCATCCGCGCCGGCCACACGATCGATGACCTCGAGCGGCGAGTCCGGATCGGCCGAGTCCTGTTGCTCCACACGAATGTCGTAGAAGGTCGCCAGCTCGAGCAGCAGCGCCTTGCACTCCTCCCTGTCCTGGGCGGCCACCTGCTTGTTGAACTTGTTGACGAACCAGCCCTGGAAGTAGGCGTCCGCCCGGGTGCGGCAATAGGCCTCGTACAGCCCGTCCTGGCGGAGCCACGCGGAGCGGGCCCGCTCTAGCGGGAGGTACTTGCGGAAGAAACCGGGACCCACGGTGTTGACCATCGAGTTCGCCACGGCCCCGTAGTAGATGTGGATGGGCATCCGGACGGTGTCGATCCGCCGGGCACGCGTGAGCATCTGTTGGAACGCCATGGAGTCCTGGCCGAGAGCTCCCACGGGCTGGTGCAGGCCGATGGCGCGCAGCCATGCGGTGTCCGCCACGAGGGCCTGAATGCTCATGGGCTGGAAGCCTGTGCGCTCGAGCACGTCCTCGGGCACGAGCTTGCCCCCCACCGGGTCCTCCTCGAGGACGGGGTCGAGGACCTGGGCGTTGTGCACGTAGCGCCTCCAGGTCGAGAGTTTGAGCATGTCACCGATGGCGAACTGGAGCCTCAGGTCACGCGCCTGTTCGAGCAGCACCCGGAATCCGTCGTTGACGGCCTCGTTGTCCGGATCCAGATAGGTGAGGTACGGCGCGGTGGCCATGGCCAGACCCTGGTTGCGGGGGCGTGACGCGCTGCCGGAGCCGCCGGTCTCGTTGAACCGGGCCCGGACGTTGGGGTGCCGGGCGGCGAGCTCCTCGACAACCCGGGCCGTGGCGCCGTCCGTCGAGCCGTCGTCGATCAGCAGGATCTCCATCCGGTCGAAGACCGTGGAGCGCTGCAGGGAGCGGAAGCACTTGTGCTCGAGGTGCTGGCCGTTGTTGTACACCGGAACGACCACGGTCAGCTCGGGGGCGGCGGCCGCCACGGTCACGCCGGTGGCGGGGGCGGTGTTCACTCCGAAGGGGTCCACGGAGTAGCCGGAACCGGTGATCTCGGCGCCGACCACGTACTGCTCGAGGGCAGGCCCGTCCGCCCACAGGGCGCTGCGGTGGCGGTCGTGGGCCAGCCCCACGGGTTCGTGGTCCTCGACCGATACCACCCGTCCGGGCTGCTCGTAGCCGTTCTTGGCCACGAAGTCGACGTCCGCGTATGCGAAGCCGTTGACGAGGTCCTGGACGTAGTGACCGGCGTACTCGTACCGGGAATCAACGGGGACGACGACGTCGAACTGCGCCTGCCGCCGCCGCAGGTCCTGCTTCCGGAGCACCTGGATGCCTCCCAGGGACTGCCGCTGCGCCAGCTCGTGAACTGCGGGGGTGATCTCCTCGGCCGTGACCGCCACGCGCGGCCGGGTCGGGGCGGTGGGCAGCCCGACGGTCCGGAGGATCTCCCCCATCCTGTCGTGGGCGAGGTGGTCGGTGAACACCCGGCGCAGCCCGCTCATCTGGCTCCGGTAGAGCTCCTCGCCCTGCATCGAGCCCAAGATGGGAGGAACCTCCGCCGCGTCGTCCACGAGCTGGACCTCGGGGAAGAGGTCGTTGACGGCCATGTTGTAGTTGGACAGCACGAACCCGCCCATCGCCTGCAGCTCCACGGCGCGGTTGGCGAACATCGTGGGGCTGTAGACGACCGAGTTGAGGTTGAGGTGGACGTCGGTCATGCGCTGGATCCGCATGAGGTCCGCGTGGTCGACTCCCGGCCCGATGCAGGAGAGGTAGCCCTCGGGGAAGAAGTACCTCGGGTCCCCCAACCGGCTGTTGCGGTCGAGGATGAGCAGGTCCCGCCCGGCGTCGAGCACCCCGTCGAACAGGCGCATGGCGGCCGTCTTTCGGGCGGGGTACTTGTGGTCCAGCCAAGACCCGGCAAAGAGGACCTCCGGGCGACGGACCCGCCGGGAGCCCACGGGGTTGTGCACGAGAGGGTTCACCCCGAAGGTGAGGGAGCGCACGTCGCGGGCGTCGGGGCAGTCCGCACGGTAGTCCGGGATCTTCTCGGCCGCCGAGGTGAACACGTAGTCGGACTCCCGGCCCAGGGATCGGAAGAGCGTGTAGTTGGGCGGGTCCTCCTTCGAGTAGAAGGCGACCGGCACGCCCAGTGACCTGAAGTGCGGGATCACCTCGGTGCGCACGATCCCGGACTCGGAGATCGTGCCGTGCCACTCCTCGAACCGTCCGCGCCACGTGGACGCGATGAGCAGGAGGTCGACGTGCGGTGCCACGTCCCGGAAGTTCTCCGGCGTGAGGTAGGTGAGCTCTGCCGTGCCCTCGAACGTGGACCAGAGGAACGGGTCGGCGATGACCGCCACACGGGACGGGTGGGGGCGAAGGCTGCGTGAACCGAGGTGCACGGGGAGGGTGCGCGCCTGGGCCACGAGCTCGTCCACGAGCTCCGTGCGCAACACCTCGGCGAGCCGGGCGGTGTAGTCCTCCGGGGTGCGGGCGCGCGTCCAGCGGACGGTGTCCGGGTGGTCGGCGAGCTGGGCGCGGAAGTAGGCGGAACGGTAGTAGCCCCGGTCCTGGGACACGGCGCTCTCGCGCTCCCGTAGCTGCTGCAGTCGGTCCCGCACCCGGGTCTTGCGGAGCCGGACCCCGTCCTTGTTCAGGGGGCTCATCGCCGTGCTCCTTGCCGCATCTTCCAGTACGAGCGCTGCACCCGGCCCATGGCCGAGTTCTGCAGGTTCCGCAGGGCGCCGCGGGTCCGCTCCAGCTCCCCCTGCAGTTTCCCGATCTCCTCCTGGCGCTTGCGCAGCTCGGCCTCCAGCCACCAGATCTTCTTCAGGCGGGCGTTGTCCTGCTTCCGGGCCTCGCGGTCCCGCTTCTCGAGGTTCGTGAAGAACGCCAGCTCCTTCTCGTAGGACCTGATCAGCTCCCCGTGCAGTGCCACCAGCTCCGCGGCCTGCCCCTCGAGGACGTCGGCCACGTCCGGGAGCCGTCTCTTGCCGGCCGGCGGTTCGTGCTCGGTCATCGGAGCTCCCTGATCGTTGATCCGTCGGACTCGGCCGGGCGTCCCGTGAGGACGTCGTCGAGCCGGCTGAAGACCGCGGGGCGGTCGAAGGCGGCGCGTGCGAGGTCGCGGGCGCGGTCGGTGAAAGAGGCCCGGGCGGCGGGATCCTCGGCGAGGGCGGCGATGCGCTGTGCCATCTCCGGCACGGACGCGACGAGCCACTCGCGGGGGTAGATCAAGTCCGCCCCCGGCCAGGCGAGGGAGATCGGGGCGGCCCCGGAGGCGGCGCCGTCCGGGAGAGTGAGGTGGAAGGACTCGAGGTCGCTCAGGGAGACCGCCGTGCCGATGCCCCGGTACCACTGCGCCATGTCGTCCCCGTGGCCGTCGAAGACCACGGCCTCGGCCCCCAGGGACGCGTTGAGACGGCCGATGCGCTCGTAGGCCGCGCGGTAGAACGCCATCTCGTCCTCGCGGCGGGCCATCCAGGCGTAGTCCTCCGGGCGCTTGCCCTTGACCCGCAGCCGGAACCGGTCGTCCTGCTCGAGCAGCTGCTCCATGAGGTGCGCCGCGAGGTCGATACGCTTGATCCGGGGAACCATGCCGACCATGCCGAGCACGTGCTCCGCGCCCGGCTCCTTCGGCAGGTCCAGCTCGTCGGCCAGGACGTAGTTGGGCACTACGACCGTCTTCTCGCGCGGCACTCGGTGACTGCGCACGGCCGCGTCCCGCATGAGCTCGCCCACGAACACGTACGCGGAGACCTTGTGGTGGTCGATGCGGCGCAGGTAGGGGCGTCTCAGCTCCTGGGCGTGCACCCGGACCACGAGGCGCTGCCCAGGACGGACGTGCTGGGCGTACCAGACGGCGTTGCCCAGGCCCCACTCGCAGAAGACGGTGTCCGCCCGATCCAGCAGCTCCCGGGAGCGCTCCTCGTCGTGGCGGGCGTGGTCCTCCCACTCGTCGAGCAGGAGAGTAGCGCCCTGCCCCCGCAGGTGCTCCAGCCATGCGCGGGCGAACTTGAGGTCGTGGCCGGCCACGAGCACGGTCCCTGGTGCGTCCGGCGCAACGACGGCGCGCGACGTCCTGGCGTGCTCGCCCGTGGGGTGCTCTGTCGTGGCGGAGCTCCGTGCGGGGGTGACCAGGAGCAGGCCGGCCACGGGGGCGGCACCGGCCGCGGCGGCACGGTTGTCCCCGTGGGCGGTCAATACCCGCGCGTGCACCAGGCCGTTGTCCCGGTCCGCGTGGGCCGTGTCCGCTCCGTCCACCGGCAGGGCCAGCGGCTGCCCCGTCTCGTCCTCGCGCCGGGGGCGGCTCAGCAGCCGGTCCCAGTCACCGTAGCGGGTGGCCGTGAGCAGGTCCTCGGCCCACGTGCGGGCCAGGCCTGCGCGCGCCCGCCCCCACCACGCCACGTCCTGGGGGCGGGCCTCGCCCGGTCCCACGACGAGAGGGACACCGGCGTCGCGAAGGTCCCGGGCTGCGGAGCCGTCGGGGTCCGCATCCGTCAGCAGCACGGCCCGCGGGAGCACCGACTGGGCCGCGACGGCGTCCCGGGCGCCGGTCTCGGAAGGGTCGAGCTCCAGCCCGTAGGACGGCAGCCGCGGCCCGGTCACCGCGAGACCCGCGGTGCGGGCCAGGATCGTCAGCGCCGTGTCCACGGTGTGGGCACGGTGGACGGCGCGCATCTGCAGCCACGCCTCGGCGAGGCGCTCGTCAGGATCCCTGCTCCAGGCGCCGAGCAGCGCGTCCCAGTAGTCCTCGTTGTTCGTGGAGGGGATCACGCCGTCGAAGGTCTCGCTCACGCCGCGTCCCCAGGCCGAGAGCACCACACCGCCGCACGCGGCGATCTCCACCACGCGCCGGGAGAACATCGTCGGCGAGTAGGCCACGGAGTTGACGTTGAGGTTCGCCGTGTGCGCCTTGTAGCTGTCGATCACCTCGTGGTAGGGCAGAGCGCCTCGCACGTCGGCCTGGAAATCGTCCGGGAACCGGTAGGGCGAGTCCGGCATTGCGAGCTGTCGGTCGTACACCGCGAGGCCGTGCTTGCGGGCCGCGCGCAGCAGATTCGCCAACTGCGCGGAGCGGTCCGCGTAGCGCTCACCGTAGTAGGTGCCGGCGTAGGCGATGGTCGGCTCCACCGGGCGGCGGCCGGGTAGGGGGTTGTGAATCGCGGGCTGCGCGTAGAAGGGCAGGGAGGACGCGGTCACGGCGCGACCACCCTCGGTGGTCCGGGCGGTGGCCAGGTAGGGCCGGATCATGTCGGCGTCGGTGGTGAGGACGTGGTCACACCGCACGGCCGTGCGCTTGAACCGCTCGAAGTGGACGGGGTCCTCCTTGTTCCAGAAGACCGTGGGCACGCCGAGTTCGCCGCAGACCTCCAGCACCCGGGCGATCCGTGCGTCCTCCTCATCCGAGTACCAGCCGACGGCGCGGTGCCACTGGCCGCCGTTGCCGTTCCACGCCGACTCCACGAAGAGGAGGTCCAGCCGCTCGGAGCGCAGCTGTTCCTCGAACCGCTCGCCGTCCAGGGATACAACCGTGGCCGACCGGCGCAGGGTCTCGGTGGTGAACTCGTCCGCGATCAGCCCGATCCGCAGTTTGCCCTCCGGCCGGCCGGCAATGACCTCCCGCTCGGCCACGACGCGGCGGTAGACGTCCCGGACGGACTCGCCCAGGAATCGCCAGTTGCGTTCGTCCACGGTCCACAGCCGCCCTGCGCGGCCCATGGCTGCGCGGCGCTCGGGGTCCTCGATGAGCTGCTGCAGAGCGTCGGCCAGGGCTCGGGGGCTGTCCGGAGCGGCCAGGATGCCACGTTCACCGTGCTCCCCCACGATGGCCCGGTGGGGGGCCACGTCCGAGAGCACCACGGGCTTGGCTGCGGCGAAGGCCTCCAGGGGCTTGAGCGGGGAGACCATCTCGGTGACGGGCAGGGATCGCCGAGGGCAGCACACGATGTCGAAGCAACTGAGCAGACGAGGCATCTCCTCGGACGGGCGCCGCCCCACGAAGCGCACGTGACGGCCGAGGTTCTGCTTCTCCTTGTACTCTTTGAGCCGGTTGTAGACGCCGCCCTTGCCGGCGATCGCGATCTGGAAGCCGACCTTGCGCCCGCGCAGGATGCGGGCCGCCTGGAGCATGACCTCGAGACCCTCGTAGGCCACGAGGGAGCCGGCGAAACCGATCACCGGGACGTCCTCCCGCAGGCCCAGGTTCTTGCGGTACTCCGTGTCTGCGGGCAGGGGCTGGATGGCCAGCGGGTCCACTCCGTTGGGCAGGAGTTCGATCTTCTCCGCGGCCACGCCCCGGCGGACGAGTTCGTCCTTCACCTCCTGGGTGATGGCCAGGACGGCGTCCGCCTCCTGGCACACGAATGTCTCCATCTCGGCCTGGGCCGCGTAACGTTCCGTGCCTGCCCAGTCCTCCTTGGCGGAGGCCTCGGTGACCTCCCACAAGCCCCGGACCTCGTAGACGAAGGGCAAGCCGAGGCGGCGTGCGGCGATCAGGGCGGGCAGGCCGTTGAGGTAGTTGGACGCAGCATGCAGCACCGAAGGGCGGCGCAGCCGGGCCTCACGGACGAACCCGTCCGCGGCCACGAGTACGTAGTCGTCCGGGGCGTCGGTGCCGAGGCTCCCCTCGGGCAGGTGGGTGTACTCGACCCCGTCCACCTCGGTGACCCAGCGCCGGGGCCGGGGCTTCACCGCCTCGGTGGTGACGTCCCACGGATAGCCGGAGCGGCCGACCACCGAGACGTCGATCCCGGCCTGCCGCATGCCCGAGACGATCCCCTGGGTCCGGACAGAGTATCCGTTGGAGTGGTACACGGGAGTGGAGTAGGCGCAGTAGAGCACGCGACGACGCTCGGCCAGGTAGGCGGGCCCGGGCGCCCGGGGCGGCACGAGCCGGTGGCACTCGGTGCGCAGTGCGTCCGTGCCCCGGATCCGGTCCGCGAACTGCCGCTGCGTGCTCGTCATGCCGTCGACGAGGTCGGGGTGGGCGTCGATCAGCTCAAGGGCCCGGCCGATGGCGCCGTGCTGGTACCAGAGCCGGTTGACGCAGGCAGCAAGGGACTCCGATGTCGCGTCGGCACGGAGCACCTCCAGTAGTTCATCGAGGGCCATGTCGGACAGTCGACGTGCGGAGAGCCCGACGACCTCGGCCGCCGGTGACGACTTCGGGAGCGAAGGCGTCGCCGCCACGTCGTGCCGCTCCCCCTCCGACCGTTCCTCGCTGAGCGTCGACGCCCCACTGCCTCGCGCAGCGACATGGTCGGCGACGCTCGGGCCGGGGGCAAACTTCGCACTATCGTGCCGAACACGTCGAAAGCGAGAGCTTGGGGTCCGTTCCAGCTCGCGGACTCGGTCCGCGAGCTGCTGCCTCTCGGTCCGGGCGTCATCGAGATCCCGGGACAGCCGATCGATCTCCGCCTGGAGATCGCCGACACGCGCGGACAACTCCTTCTCGGCGCGAGCATGCGCTCGCGCCTTCTTTGTCTGTCGATCCATGTCCCGCCCGAGGCCCGCGGCCTGCGCCCGCCACTTCTTCTCCCCGGCCCTCGCCGCCTCCAGCCGCCGGTACGTCAGTTCAGCGTCGGCCGCGACGTGGCCGAGCAGCTGTCTCCGTAGGTGCAGAGGGTCACGACGTTCGTCGGCATACATTCGGTCAGAACTCCTGAGGAAAGGCGGGGGCACGGACCGGGGCAGGATGCACCGGTGTCGTGCGATTCGGTCAGCGGGTGGTGGCCACGGCCGGCAGGGTGCTGGTGTGCGTGCTGGGAACGGGCAACCGGGCCTGGCGCCACAGGCCTTTGGTGTCCACGACGGTCTTACCGTCGAGGATGCCCTTGGGCAGTCTCGTGAAGTTCTGGTGGTCCACGAGCAGCACGACCACATCTGCGTGCTTGATGGCGTCCAGCACCTCGGCGAAGCGCACGTTCTTCAGACCCTGCAGGGCCGGCGGCAGCTCCGCCACGTGCGGCTCCACGGCCAGGATGGTCCCGTGCGGGATGTCGCGGGCCAGCCGCCGGGTGACCTCCACGGCCGGGGACTCCCGCAGGTCGTCGATGTCGGGCTTGAACGCCAGGCCCAGCGCGGCCACCACGGGGACGTCCATCCCGGCGATGGCCTCCTCGACCTTGGCCACGACCCAGTCGGGCTTGGAGTCGTTGACCTCCCGGGCGGTGCGGATCAGCCGGGACTCCTCCGGGGCGGAGGAGACGATGAACCACGGGTCCACCGCGATGCAGTGCCCGCCCACGCCCGGTCCGGGTTTCAGGATGTTGACCCGCGGGTGGTGGTTGGCGAGCTCAATGAGCTCCCACACGTCGATGCCCAGCCGGTCGGCGATCAGGGACAGCTCGTTGGCGAAGGCGATGTTGACGTCCCGGAAGGAGTTCTCGGTGAGCTTGGCCATCTCGGCGGTGACGTCGTCGGTCTCCAGCAGCTCACCCACGCAGAACGTCGCGTACAGCGCCTTCGCCCGCCGGGTCGCCTCGGGCGTCATGCCCCCGATGATGCGGTCGTTGGTGATCAGCTCCTCCATCACCTTCCCCGGAAGCACCCGCTCGGGGCAGTGCGCCACGTGGATCGCCGGCTTCCCGTCGGACCCGTCCAGGGACAGGTCCGGGCGCAGCTCGATGAGGTGCTCGGCCATCTTCCGGGTGGTCTGCGGCGGGGACGTCGACTCGAGGATGATCAGCTCGTCACCGCGCAGCTGCGGGGCGATGCTGCGCGAGGCCGCCCGCACGTAGGAGAGATCTCCCTCGTAGTTGTCCGTGAACGGCGTGGGCACGGCCACGACATAGGCGTCCCCGTGGGGCATCTGCGTGGTCGCGGTGAGGGTTCCTTCGGCCACCACGCGGGCGAGCTGCTCCTCGAGGCCCGGCTCCACGAAGGGGATCTCCCCGCGGTTGATCTGGGCCACGTTCGTCTCGTTGATGTCCACGCCCACGACCCGGGACCCGTAGTTGGCCAGCACCACGGCGGTGGGCAGGCCGATGTAGCCCAGCCCGACGACGACGACGTTCTGCTGTTCAGACATGGCGTACTTCCTGTGGGGGGTCGGGGGCTGGGGATGGTCAGTGGGGGCCAGCGGGGTGGGGGCATGTAGGCCGATGCAGGGACATCTGCTGTGGAAATCATACGCTGACGTGCGGAAGGCTCTCTCCGAACATGACGATACATCCGCTGGCCAGCACCGACGCATCGCTCACCGACCAGGTGTGTCCCCCCGAGCCCCGG